>JAUIKU010000026.1 GCA_030430675.1 Bacteroidia bacterium
ACTGGGTCTTTATGGAGGAGAATATTCATCAAAATCATCTGGGAACTATGGTAAATGCCGCAGCCCATTATGCGATAATGACCGGGCAGTCACCGGTGGGACTTCCTATGTGGGACCCATACCCCGAGTCCCTGGTGCTGGCCCTGCAGGAAAGAGTGTGGGAAGTGGTAAAGCAGTGGAAATCAGGGGTGGTAGATATAGAATAATAAGGTCTTGAGGGGAAGTCAATAAAAACCAAATATATCGGTTTTGGCAAACATTTTGCTGTTAATATTTGTTATAACATTAGCTTAAACAGGAAAGTGAAAACCATGAAAACTATATTTGGATTTATTGTAGCAGCGGCCTTCCTGGCAGGTTGCGCAGCTCCCAGGACCGCTATGAGACCCCCCGCAGAAAATGTAATCGATTTGACTCAGAAAGAAGAGGGGGAGGAGTATGAGTTGATCGTAATGGACCCGGGATTTGAAACCTGGTTCCTTACCACCTGGAATCCAGCCAAAGACCGCAGCGTTAACTACTATTCCCATTGGAATAATATCTATGTATCCGCGTGGAATTATAAGGCCTCACAGCCTCATACGTCACAATTCTTCGATACCATGATCAACTACGAACCCACCATCGATTACGGCATGGAGCTGGAGAGAAAGCTGTACTACTATTTCAGGTATGTGGATACCAAAAAGAGGGTTCCCATACTGGACACACGGCCTCCCGGTGCCATTTAATCAGAACCTTATAACATACTTCGCAGTATAATTTGGGCCCTGTCACTATGAATTAGTGGCCGGGCTCTGTGTTGTTGGGTGTCCTTTTGTTATTATCTTTCTCGTCCTTGATTCGCATCTGCTCACTGTCCCACTGATGATCATCCTCAACGATGCCTCTTTGCAGGTCTTCACTCAGCAGTTTCTCCTGAAGTTCAATTTCTTCCCTGGCCCTGAAAATGTATTTTTCGCTATTTCTGGGTTCCTGAGCCAACCTTTTTAAGCTGTCATCATCGTATTTGATAAAATTCTGAGCCTGACGGTGAATGGTGTATTTCCTGAAACCCATATGATGCAGCACGTCACTGGCAAGTTTTAATGAAGTATCCAGTGATTCCCGATATACATCCTCTATGCCCATATTCAACAGTTCATAGGCGTCATAACGGCTTTTGGCGCGTACCAGTAATTTCAGTTTGGGATATTGCTCTTTCAACCGTTTAACCAGGCTAACGGTGGTATCGGGGTCGTCCAGTGCGCATATCAGCAGGGAGGCATCGGCAATTCCCGCCGATTCCAACAAATCCATCCTGGTGGCATCGCCATAATACACCTCGAACCCCATTTTTCTTAAAAGGTCCACCCGGTTGGAATCGCGGTCCAATATAGTGGCTTCAATACCGTGTGATCTCAAAAACCGGCCTACCGAACTCCCAAAATGGCCAAATCCCAACAGGATTACTTTCTGGGACCTGGCAATGTGATCCATGGCCCTCCTTTGTGATTCCTTTGTTCCTACCCTGGGCAGGATCAATCGTTCATTGATAATACCCAAGATAGGAGCCAGGGTCATGCTGAGGGCAGTAACTACCAGCATCAAATCCAGTTGGACACGGTCCAGTATTCTTAGCTGGAAAGCAAATGACAGTAACACAAAAGCAAATTCACCCACCTGGGCCAGACCAATGCTCAACAATAATTTTTGATCCGTCTGCATGCGAAACAGCGTACCAACCAGAAATAACACCGCGGCCTTTAACGCAATAACCCCGATCACCAGTCCACCTATAAGCAGTGGGTTTTCTTCGATTACAATAAAGTTAACGGATGCACCTACCGCAATAAAAAACAAGCCCAGCAGCAAGCCCTTAAAAGGCTCCAGGTTACTTTCCAGCTCATGTTTGAATTCACTGGTGGCCAGCACCACTCCTCCCAAAAACGCCCCTAACGCGGGACTTAAACCCACCAGTTCCATCACAAATGCAAAGCCCAGCACGATCAATAAGGCGGTAGCCACCAGCAACTCTCTCAACCGGGTGGTAGCTACCAGTCGCAACAACGGGACAATCAGGTAGCGTCCGGCCACCACCACCAGCACCATGGAAAGCAACACCGCCAATGCCTGAAACCCCAGGGGCAGGTTTTCCAGCATATAGGCACTCATCTCTTCCTGGTGACCATTTCCGGCAGCATGAGTTGTTTCTGTTAACAATGGAATAATGGCCAGCATGGGGATCACAATGATATCCTGAAAAAGCAGCACTGAAAAAGCAGAAGTACCGTAAGAGGTATCAAATAGTCCCTTTTCCTTTATCGTCTGGAGTACGATGGCAGTTGAAGACAACACCACAGCCATAGAGATCACCAGGGACACTTTCCAGCTATATCCCAGATAAGTAAACAGCGGGTAAGCAAGAATCAAAGTAAACAGCAGTTGCAGCCCACCCATGCCCACAATGGTTTTCCTCATTTTCCAGAAGTTCCCGGGCTCGATCTCCAGTCCAATGAGAAACAGCATTATCACCACCCCAAACTCTGCAAAATGCAGAATGTCTTCTCCTTCTTCCCCCACAAACCCCAACACATAGGGACCAATCAATATCCCGGCGATCAAATAACCCAATACAGAGCTCAAGCCAAACTTTTTGGCCAGGGGCACACAAACAACCGCTCCCACCAGGAAAACAATTACTTCAAAAAGGACATTACCGCTCATGTCAGGTGCTCATTACTTAATTCCGGAATATCATTTAAAAAATGGCAGTGGGCCACCTGCTTCTGGGATAAACCCTCCTGTAACCGCCTGATCAAATTCTGGTATTGTCTGCCGTATTTTTCCAGGTCATCTTCCGATAAACCATGAGTACCCGTTACCGCAAAAGGGGGCAGGTATTCCATTCCACATAATTTGGCAGTTTGTTCGAATGGCACCAGGAACTGGTTTATGGAATAATGGTTGTATCCTTCGGCACAATATACTTCCCTGGTCCCGCCTGCGGTAATGACATTCAATGCCTGCTTGCCCGCCAGCGCATTCCCCTGAGGGCCATAAGCCCATCGATACTCCAAAACCACGTCAATCCACTGTTTCATTAAAGGGGGACAGCTGTACCAGTAAAATGGATGATGCCAGACGACTATATCATGATTTGACAGCAACTCCTGTTCTCTGTGCAGGTCGATATTAAAATCGGGATACAGTTCATACAGGTCATGGAAGGTAACCCCATCAATATGCTCCAATTTATCCACCAGCACTTTGTTGATCCTGGAGCGTTCGAATTTAGGATGTGCAAATATGATTAGTACCCTGGACATGAATAAGATCTACCAGTTTCTGAAGCGTTTAGTTGTTCATAAAACTTCAAAACAGGATCACTGTTTTGCCAATGGTCTTGCCCGATTCCTGCATTTCATGGGCTTTTTTCAGGTTTTCTACGGTAAAACCTTCCAGGATCGTGGTTAAAGTTGTTCTAATAACCCCCTGGTCCAGCAGCTCTGCCAATTGGTTGAGTATCCGGTGCTGCTGGTCCATGTCATCGGTTTGGTACATGGAGCGGGTGTACATAAGCTCCCAGGAAAAACTAACACTCTTGGTTTTCAGGATATTCAAGTTAAGCGGTTTGCTGCTACCGGTGATGGAAACAATATGTCCCTGGGGTTTAATGATCTCTGCTGCCGTTTCCCAATAGCCCCCCAGGTCCACGAAATCCAGGATGTAATCTACTTCAGCATGCCCGATTTTTTTCAACTCCTTTTTTAGCTTATAATGATTTACTACATAGTCCGCACCCATTTCCTTACACCAGTTGGCGGAATCAGGCCGGGAAGCGGTAGCAATTACCGTCAATCCTGCCACTTGTTTGGCGATCTGAATGGCTATAGAACCCACCCCGCCGGCACCGGCCAGGATCAAAACTGTTTTTCCTTTGTCCGCTTCCGAGTTGATCTTAATGCGGTCAAACAACGATTCCCAGGCAGTGAGCCCGGTCAATGGAATAGCCGCTGCTTCGGCATCGGTTAGGCCTTTGGGTTTATATCCCACAATGCGTTCATCGACCAACTGGTATTCGGCATTACTGCCACTGCGGGTAAGATCTCCCGCGTAGTACACCTGGTCTCCTACCTTAAACCGCGATACCTGGTCACCCACAGCTTCCACCGTTCCAGTGGCATCCCAGCCTATGATTTTGGGGGTATCCAGTTTGGTATCCTTGGCAGCACTTTGTCTTATCTTAAAATCAACCGGGTTTACCGAAATGGCGGCGATCTTCACCAACAGATCATGGTCTGCAGGCACTGGTTTTTCCGTTTCGAATTCAATGAAACTTTTCTTCTTGGCAATGGGTAATGAGCGTTTAAATCCTATGGCTTTCATAATAATTCCTTTCAATTGTACCTGTTTTTATTGATGGTCCTGCACCGAAGCCCGCGTAAACGCGCTTTGCGTAGGCAGTCACCTGGTCAAAACCTTAAAAAAGCATACGGCATGACAATTATGGAGTTTACGTAAAGCGCGCGGGGTTGTTGTGCCTAAATGAGTTGGTGTTATGTGGCTGAACCAGCATAGTGCCCCGTTGTCATGAACCGGCCTGCCGATGTCCACACATCATAAGCTGCCGGCGCTGAAAGTATCCCCCTGAGAAAGGTCTCCGGTCTCAAACCCTTTACGGAACCATCGCACCCGCTGTTCCGAAGTGCCGTGGGTAAAGCTGTCGGGGGTTACATAACCCTGTGTTTGTTTTTGCAGTTTGTCATCGCCAATAGCGTTGGCCGCCCTTAAAGCCTCTTCAATATCACCGGGCTCCAGGATGTCATTCATCTTTTGTGCATGGTATGCCCATACTCCCGCATAGAAATCGGCCTGTAGTTCCAGCCGCACGGATAACTGGTTATATTCCTCCTCCGACAGCCTGCTTCTGGCAGCATGCACCTGGTCGGAGGTGCCCATCAGGTTTTGTACATGATGGCCCACTTCATGGGCGATCACATAAGCCATGGCAAAATCACCGGGCGCTCCGAAGCGCTGGCTTAGATCCCGGTAAAAACTGAGATCTATATAGGCCGACTGGTCTGCGGGACAATAAAATGGCCCGGAAGCACTAGAAGCACCGCCACAACCCGAACGTATGGCGCCATTGAATACAATAAGATTGGGCTCTGCATAGTTGGCCCCCAGCTCGTTGAACAACTTGTTCCACACATCTTCGGTGTCAGCCATCACTACTTCCACAAACTGATACAGTTCATCTTTTTCAACTCCCGCTGGCTGGCCTTGGCCCTGATTAGCCGATATGCCGGCATTGGGGTTTAATAAATTGAGCGGATTGCCAAAAAAGTAGAAGAATCCAATCACCACCAGCACCAGGATAATCTTGGTTTTCGTGATGCCACCCCTGAAAAACATGGTCAACAGGGCAAATATCATATTGGAACCACCACCGCCACCACCGGTACTGCGGCCCCGGTAATCTTTTACATTATCACTGCGTCTTCTTCCTTGCCATTTCATATTTGTGTCTTCCGGATGAATTACCGGATTAATTTACTGTATCCGGTTATGGAATAAAAAACATTAACCGTAAATGTGTAGGGGGCATTGAGCTGTGGGCTGTGGGTACTATACGCGGTGAGCTTTGCGCGACGGGGTGTGTTTCGTGAGCGGTGGGCAATGTGCACCCTGCACCCTGCGCCCTATGCCCTATGCCCTATGCCCTATGCCCTATGCTCTACGCTCTATGCCCTAAATCCCTGTATGCTACTCCCTGTTGCCCTTGCTGTTTGCCTGTATGCTCAACCCTCTTGCTCTTGCTGGCTAATATGTCGTTAACCACCGCCACAATTTACCCAGTGCCGTTTTGGGTGGAGAGGGAACCTGTTCCACCTGTGCCGCTGGCTCCGGCCGGGGCGCCACTGGTTTCTGCTTTTGTTTAATGGCCTTAGCCTGCTGTACCTTTTGCTGGTAGCGGACTTTGCTCAACGCTTTTTTGCGCTGCTTTTCTTTCTCCTTACGGCGCCTTTCCTGCCGGGCCTGGTACGCTTCCTTCTTTTTCTTGGCTTTTAAGCGCCTTTTTTCCCGCTCCTCTTCGCTTAACCGGGGTTCCCTTTGTTTTCGTCGATCTTCTGATTTTGCCTCTTTCTCTTCCTTGGTAAGCTTCTTTTTGGGTTCAGGTAATTCAATCTTACCTACCACCTTGAGTCCTTCCAACTCCTTCTTTGGTGCTTTGATCAAGGTGATTTTACTGAGATCTACCGGTTCTTCTTCAGATTCAAGCATTTCCAGCAGCTTGTCGGTTTCAATCGCAACTTCCTCTTTCTTGGCAGGGGTTTCCCGGTTTTCTGGGGCTACCACATCTTCCGGATCAGCGGTAGCCTGGTCCAAGGATTCTGGCGCGGACACTACAGGTTCCGCAGTATCCCGGGGTAATTGTTGCTCTTGCTCCTGTTGCTCATCCACCTGCTGCTCCTGCTGATCGATAAACATCTTCTCCGGATCTGCAAAGTGACTGGCGATCAAGGCCACTGACTGTTCGTCCAGTTTGGTATTGTGACCAAGTGAGTGGAGAGAGGGGTCCTGATCTTTCAGGTAAGAAATGACTTCCTTTTTTGAAATACCGTATTTCCGGGCTAATTGTCCTAATCTCATGCTAATACACTGCTTGAATGAGTAAAGCTAATGACTCTTTTGAAAAAGCACAAACAAGCTTCAATGCCAGGTTCACCATTTAACTACCTTATTTATTATTTTGAGCGAGAAATGAATTATATCTCCATCAGCCTGTTCAAGAAAGTGGTCAATCACGCCCTGGCAGAAGGAATGTCCAGGGATGATTTCAAGGGGCTGCCAACTTCCCCTGATGATATGGAAAAGCTGCAGGCGGTGCCCGCCGATCATTTCTTTGAGCTTCACGAAAAAGTGGACGCGGTACTGGGACCGGGATTTTCCGTCAGAGTGGGACAGCAAATGGTTCTGGAGGACTATGGGGTACTTGGCCTTTCCTGGAAAACCTGTTCCTGGGCCGGTGAGATCTTTCATCGTTGTGAGCGCTATTTCAAATTGCTGTCCAACACCTATGTGTTTCAGGTAAAAAAACAAAAAGACAATTCCAGGGTATACCTGTACCGCGATGCCTATCGCAGGGGCGTGGCCCTTTCCAATGAAGCGACCTTTTCTGCCGCGGTGGTGGTACTGCGGGCCATCACCGACAGCAATATTTCCCCGGTGACGGTTTCCTTCAAGCATCAGGCGCCTGTTAATCAGGACAGCTATCAGGTGTTTCAATGTCCCATATCCTTTAAGCAGCAGCATAACTTTATAGAATTCCGCACCACCGACCTGGAAATGCGTACTGCCAAAGCAGATACTGCTATCCATAAGTTCCTGGTAGACCAGGTGGAAGAAGAAACCAAAGTGCTGGAGATCAATGCTCATAAAATAGCCAGGGAAGTGGAAGGGCTGATAAAAGATGCCCTGCCCAGTGGCATCCCCAGTATCGGACAATTGGGTGAAAGCATGGGCATGAGTAGCAGGACCCTGTCCCGCAGACTGGCAGAAAATGGGATGAAATTTCGGGATCTGATCAAAAACACCCAGATAATCTTATCCACGGAGCTGCTTAAGAACACTCCCAGCAGCATTGGGGAAATAGCCTTTCAAACGGGGTTCTCTGACCAAAGCGCTTTCAACCGGGCCTTTAAAAAGTGGACCGGTAAATCACCCCTGGAATATCGGAAAGACGCCAATACCACAAGAATGGCTTAAACTGTCAAAAGGTTGGCATAAAGAGTCAAGTTTTTAGCAACTCTGGTTGAGAACTTTACACCAGTTATAACCTTAAATCATACTGACATGACAAAACATATCTTAGTAACCGGGGGCACTGGTAAGACGGGTCGCCGGGTAGTTAACGGATTAAATCAATTACAACAATCGGTACGGATAGGCTCCAGAAGTGGCAAACCGGCGTTTGACTGGAACGACCCGGCCACCTATGCGCAGGCGCTGGACGGCATCCAGCGGGCTTATTTGGTTTACTACCCCGACCTGGCAGTTCCCGGGGCCAAAGAGGCTATTCAAAACTTTACCATTGCGGCACTGGAGCAGGGGCTGGAAAAAGTAGTACTGCTTTCCGGAAAAGGCGAAAAAGAAGCAGAAGCCTGTGAGGCCATCGTAGCCGGGTCGGGACTGAACTATACCATAGTCAGGGCCTCCTGGTTCAATCAGAATTTTAGTGAAAGCTTCCTGATGGAGCCCATCCTGGCCGGTCATGTAGCCCTGCCCATGCCACAAGCCGCCATTCCTTTTGTCGATGCGAATGATATTGCAGAAGTGGTGGTTAAAGTACTGCTTGATGATACCTATAACGGGCAAACCATTACCCTTACCGGGCCCCGGCAACTAACTTTCCCTCAGGCTGTTGCAGAGATTGCCCGGGGATCACAGCGGCAGATTGGGTTTCAGCCGGTTTCTTTAGAGGACTATCAGCAATACATGCAGGAGGCCGGATTGCCGGCAGATTATGTATGGCTTATAAACTATTTGTTCGAGGAAGTTTTAGGAAACCCTGAAAACCAGGAGATTTCTCCTGATATTGAACAGGTACTGGGTAGAAAGGCCACCGACTTTGCAGATTTTGTCAAAGATACGGCAGCCACCGGGGTATGGAACCAACCAGTAGTGCAAAGTTTATAGTCAGAGGATAGTAATGAAAAAGCTAAACGTAAAAAGAGCTGCAATTTCTTCGGTGATGGTTTACCTGGTGGGAATTGCAGCCTTTGTAGGATCTTATTACTTTCCGGTTCTTGAGGATCCCCATGTGCAGGCCAACTGGGTGCTGTCTCTGGCACTTATTCCGGCAGCATTACTGGGTGCCTATTGCTACTACCGGAGTGGGGAGCAAACCAATGGATGGTTGCTGGGGGCAGCCATGTTCCTGGTAGCAATGGCGCTGGATGCCATAATTACAGTACCGCTGTTTATTATACCCAACGGTGGTAGTCACCTCAGTTTTTTTACTGACCCGGGTTTCTGGTTGATTGCGGTGGAATACCTGTCAGTGGTGGCGGCTTATCGTCAGATCGGCAACGCGGTAAATATCGTCAGAGCCAGTGGCAGCTGATTTTAGCCCATTCTGATTTTTGAATTAATCATCAGAAATTACGGAGATGATTATGTAAATTGTAGCTTAAACTAAAAATTCCATGGCTAATGGCTACGTTCAATTTACAAATCAACGGTAAGAATCAGCAGGTGGATGTTGCACCTGACACACCCATGCTCTGGGTGTTGCGCGATCATATTAAGCTGGTCGGAACCAAGTACGGGTGCGGGGTATCCATGTGTGGTGCCTGCACTATTCATCTGGATGGGGAAGCGGTACGATCCTGTCAGACTACGGTTTCTGCAGCGGAAGGAAAGTCCATCACCACCATCGAGGGACTGTCAGAAAAGGGCGATCACCCGGTACAAAAAGCCTGGCTGGAAATGGATGTGGCCCAGTGCGGCTATTGCCAGGCCGGTCAGATCATGAGCGCTGCCGCTCTGCTGGAACGCAATCCCAACCCTTCTGACCAGGAGATCGAGACTGCCATGAACGGCAATATCTGTCGTTGCGGTACCTATACCCGTATCAAGCAGGCCGTCAAAACCGCTGCTGCCAATTCACAATCCTAAACCTGTACAAGATGACACTTATCAAAACACACCATAACCGTCGTTCCTTTTTAAAAGTATCGGCTGCAGCAGGAGGAGGGATGATGATCGGATTCAACTGGTTGACCAGTTGTACTCCCGCTTCGGAACCCGCCATCGCCATTCCCAATGAATGGTTCGATATCAATGGGTATATCAAAATAGGCGATACCGGTCTGGTGACCATCTTTTCTCCCAACCCGGAGATTGGTCAAAATGTAATGACTTCCATGCCTATGGTAGTGGCGGAGGAACTTGACGTAAAATGGGACCATGTAGTAGTAGAGCAGGGAGCCCTGGATGAAGATGCCTTTAAGAACCCCCAGTTTGCCGGTGGTAGTTTATCTATTAAACTGGGCTGGGATGCCCTGCGTATGGCCGGGGCCGCCGGCAAGCGTATGCTGCTGGAAGCTGCTGCCAAGGAGTGGGCAGTAGACATTTCCGAGCTTAGCGCCAGCGAGGGAGTGATCAGTGAAAAGAATGGTGAACGCAGTGTGGGTTACGGAGAGATTGCCTCTAAAGCAGCAGGTATTGAAGTACCGGAAGAGCTGGAACTGAAAGAACCCAAGGACTACAAACTGATAGGTACTTTCCAAAAGAATGTGGAAGGACCGAAAATAGTCACCGGTAAGCCCTTGTTTGGGCTGGATTACGAAAAGGAAGGTATGGTACTGGCCATGATCCAGCATCCACCGGCCTTTGGCATGAAGATAAGGGATTTCAATGAGGGAGAGATCAAAGCCATGGACGGGGTAAAAGATGCCTTTATCATTGACACCACCACCGAAGAGCCCATTTGGGCAGAAACCAATGCTTTCAACAATTTGATTGCTATCATTGGAGATACCACCTGGGAATTGATGCAGGCCAAAAAAGCCCTGAAGGTGAATTATGAAACGGTCAGCGATCCGGAAAACTCTGAAATGCATGAGCAATGGCTGATAGAAGGCTTTGATAAGGGCAATGTGGAAGAAAGCCGTACCGATGGTGACCCGGATGCAGCCTTCGCCAAAGCTGCCAAGGTGATCGAAAGAACTTTCACCTCACCGTTTATGGCCCACAATACCATGGAGCCCATGAATTTCTTTGCCCACGTCACCGGGGATAGCGCCGAACTGACCGGTCCTACCCAAACGCCAGAGGCGCTACGCGAAGCAGCGGCAAAACTGCTGGGCATGGATGAAGATAATATTTCCGTAAACATGACCCGTATGGGTGGTGGTTTCGGCCGAAGATTGTATGTGCACTTTGGGTTGGAAGCTGCCGCTATTTCCAAACAATTAGGCGCTCCCGTCAAGATGATCTATACCCGGGAAGACGATATGACCCAGGGTACCTATCGGCCTGCTTACCGGTCAACCTACAAAGCCGGCCTGGATGCGGACAA
The DNA here is from genome assembly GCA_030430675.1 of Bacteroidia bacterium. Taxonomy (GTDB): domain Bacteria; phylum Bacteroidota; class Bacteroidia; order Cytophagales; family Cyclobacteriaceae; genus SZUA-3. Next base: position 11,069 of record JAUIKU010000026.1, read on the forward strand.
CAACCTGATCGCCTTTTCGGTGAAGGGTGTGGGCTTACCGGAAGGTCCGGTATTCCCCAACCGTTTTCCTGCTGGTACGGTGGACAACTACACCGCGGTAAAATTAGGAATGCCTACCAATATTTCCACCGGTGCCTGGCGAGCGCCCAGGTCCCACTTTACTGCCGGGGCGGAGCAGTCCTTCATCGATGAGGTAGCGGAACTGGCGGGCAAAGACCCCATTGAGTTCAGGTTGGAACTGTTCGAGAGAGCCAAAAACAATCCGGTGGGAGAGGAGAACGATTACGATGCGGCCCGCTACGCGGGAGTGCTGGAGCTGGTTAAGGAAAAAGCCAACTGGGGCACCAGTATCCCTGGTATGCACCGGGGAGTGGCCGCCTACTATTGCCACAACTCCTATGTGGCCCAGGTGTTTGACGTTGCCATGGAAAGCGGTCAACCCAAGGTTAAAAAGGTTTGGTGCGCGGTGGATTGCGGGATCGTGGTCAACCGTGAAGGCGCCAAGAACATTATCGAGGGTGGCGTAGTGGATGGAATAGGCCATGGTATGTACAGCGAACTGAAATTCGAAAACGGATCATCCGTTCACAACAATTTCAATAGCTACCAGCTGATCCGGCACAGCCAGGCCCCGGAAGAGATCGAGGTGTTCTTCGTAGAGAATGAGATCGCCCCGACCGGACTGGGCGAGCCCGGCCTGCCCCCGGCAGAAGCCGCCTTGGCCAATGCCCTTTACCAGGCCACCGGTACCCGTTACTATCACAGGCCCTTCAGTACTGCTGATCAGGGGCAGGAGCGGATTGAAATCGGGTAATTGAAATTATCATGAAAAGAAAGGGTGGTTGAAAAATCACCCTTTTTTATTAAAGTATACCCTATAAATGAAATCACTATTTGCCTATTCACTGTTACTGGTACTATTTGCCGGTTGCGCCACCAGGGAAAATTCTGGATCCGATACATTGCTTTCCAGTGCGGATTATCACCACTCACGCGGTAATCTAAAAAATAGCCAGTTCCGGTTTGAACAAGAGCAAAGCGGCACCGTGGCATTCCTGGGAGGTTCCATTACTTATAATGGAGGCTGGCGTGACAGCGTAATGGCCTATTTGGAGCAGCGCTTTCCTGAAACAGATTTTAACTTTATTCCGGCAGGCATTTCCTCCATGGGTACCACACCCTCCGCCTTTCGGTTGGAACGGGATGTGATATCCCAGGGACCTGTTGACCTGCTATTTGTGGAAGCGGCGGTAAACGATGCCACCAACGGCAGAACCACGGTGGAGCAGCTCAGGGCCATGGAGGGGGTGGTGCGGCATTTAAAGAATGTCAACCCCTCAGTAGATATAGTAATGATGCATTTTGTGGATCCTGATAAGATGGAAGAGTACCGATCTGGGAGGGAGCCTGAGGTGATCACCAACCACAACCAGGTGGCCAGTCATTATGGAATTCCCACCATAAACCTGGCCCGGGAAGTTACGGATCGCATCGATCAGGGCGAATTTACCTGGGAAGAGGATTTTAAAAACCTGCACCCGTCACCATTCGGACAGGGTGTCTATGCCCGCTCCATTATAGAATTTCTTGACAATAGCTTTCACCAGGAGCCAGGGGCAGATGATGCCATCCAGGCGAGGGCGTTGCCTGGAAAACTGGATCAGTGGTGTTATGACCAGGGGATACTGGTGGATATTTCCGAAGCGCAGATTTCACCGGGTTGGGAAGCTGTACCCTTTTGGGAACCCGACGACAGCACCGGTACCAGGAATAATTACACCGGTGTACCCATGCTGGTAAGCCAGGAGCCTGGCAGTGCCCTCAGTTTTCACTTCAGAGGCAATGCCGTGGGCATTGCGGTAGCCGCAGGACAGGATGCCGGTATTATAACCTATCGTATCGATCAGGGACCCTGGCAAACCCAAAATCTTTTTACCAAATGGAGCAGTCAACTGCATTTGCCCTGGTACTACACACTGGCCGCCGGGTTACCGGGGGACGAGCATTTACTGGAAATACAAATTGAATCACAAAAGGATCCGCAAAGCAATGGAAATGCTTGTCGGATCCGTTATTTTTTCGTCAATCAGAGCTTGTCAGGGGCTTGAGTACTATCGAAGACCGCCTTACTGTGGCGCAAGTTTTACCGTTTCATAGCCCACAAAACTGATGTAGAGGTCGTTGGCATGATCGGCTTTTATTTTAAAAGAGCCATCCAGGTCTGATACCGTGCCGGCGGCAGTTCCTGCCACCATAATATTAGCACCGGGCAGCTGACCTCCATCTTCGTCATACACGATTCCGGACCAGGCGCCATCATTATAGCGGGCATCAACCTTGAGCCGGGAGGTCATGGTTTCCACCTCATCAAAAATAATCATGCCCTGGGTGCTGTTATCGGGGTTGGTTTTGCCGTGGTTTAGCTTAAACACAATAGGCATTACCATGCGCACTCGCACCGGCTTTCCCCGTTGTGAACCGGGCTTAAATGGTGGTACGCTTTGCAATACCCGGACTGCTTCTTCGTCGCAACCGGCACCGATCCCCTTCACCGTTTTGACCTGGGACAGGGAGCCGTCCTTTTCCACCACGAACTCCACAAATACTTTTCCTTCAATACCCATTTGACGTGCTTTTAAAGGATAGCGCATATTCTGGGCAACGTGTTGGTATAAAGCTTCCATGCCTCCTTCAGGGAAGGGTTGCTCTTCAACTTTTTCAAATACTTCACCTTCGGTAACTACGGTTTCATTAGATCTGGGGTCCATATCTTCGGTACAGGCAAACACCACTACCAACAGGGTGCCCAGAGCCGCTAATGCCCCCAGCTTCCAGGGGCTTACATTTTTTGCTTGCTGTTTCATTGCATTGAGTCGTTTTAAGATTAAACCATCATGAAACGAGCTGGCCAGGCTCAGTCCATTGGATTTCAAAGTTGAACTGATCAGTATAGACGAGTACCGGTCGATATGACACCATTTAAGTGCATAAGCATCGGCCTGGTATTCGTGTATTTTTCTAATTTCTTTGTCGACAAACCAGGCACTGGGCAGCCACCAGAAGACTACTCTGAACAGCGCGAAGAACAACAGGTCATAGGTGTGCCCCAGGGAGGCATGGGCTTTTTCGTGCTTGAGAATTGCCTCATAATCCAGCCGGTTTTCATCAATATCTTCGTTGAGGAATATCCAATGAAAAAAAGTAAAGCTTCCGTTTACCTTCGGTATCTTACAGATATCCAGACCGTTAAAATGATGCTGTTTGCTTCGGTGCTTTAACCTGAACATCATGAACAGGCTGCTCAGTAATCTGAACAGCAGGAATACACTTACCACCAGGTACACCCCGATCAAAAGATCCCGGGGCCAGCTGCTTGCGGCAGGGGTTGCGGTAAGGGTAGCGGCATCCAGAGGGATTACCGTGGTTATAATTGGCTCCTGCTGGTTTGAGAATAGCCTGGGGAGTTTAAGCAAAGGAATAGTTAATGCCGACAAGGTAGCCCCCAGCAAGTAAAAACGCATTTTCTGATATTGCCGCTCATTTTTCAAGAATAACCAATAGCCCAGGATTAAAGTTAGGTGGACCAGCGAGAGTTCGATCAGGTAGTTACTCATGATTGCTGGTCTTTAAGTTCTTTAAGCAGCTGCTCCAGTTCCTTCAGGCTTAGGTCATCCTGCTTGGTAAAGAAGGACACCATCTGCTGGTAAGACCCACTGAAATATTTCTTAACAAAGCCTTTCATAAAGGACTTGGTATAGACTTCCTTGGTGATCAGGGGGTAGTAGCGGTGTGACTTGCCCCTGGGCTCATGACCTACAAAGCCCTTTTGTTGTAGTATCCTGACTATGGTAGATACCGTGTTATAAGCCGGTTTCGGTTCCGGCAACCGGTTGATAATATCTTTTACAAAGGCCTGCTTGAGCTCCCACAGTACCTGCATAATCTCTTCTTCCGCTTTGGTTAACTCCTTCATGTTACTGCTTTTTTATTTGCAAGGAGGGTTGGATTCCCTATACTTAAAACTAAATAATTAGTTAAAACTAGATGATTAGTTTGACAACTCCTAATGTTTAACTAATTTTTTAGTTCATAAATCTCTGAAATTGCCTGTGCCCTGGGATTCACCGAAGCCACCCACTTCAACAACTTTTTTAAGAAGCACCTGGATCTGAGTCCCGGCGCCTTTCGAAAAAATCAGTTAGCTAATTGATTCACTATTCACTATTATCCCAGACTAATTCCCTCACCTAAGAACGGCTGGTGGTAGTAGCGGGTGCCGGTGGCTTTGTGCATGGCGTTGGCCAGGGCGCCAAAAACCGGCGGGAACGGGGGTTCGCCCAGTCCCGTGGGATTGATTTCGTTTTGTACAAAATGCACATCCACGGCTTTAGGTGCTTCGCTCATGCGAATCATCCGGTACTGGTGGAAATTGTTCTTCTGCGGCACCCCATCCTTAAAGGTCATTTCACCGTAAAGTGCATTACCTATACCATCGGTAATGCCACCCTCAGCCATATTTGTGGCGGCGTCCGGGTTCACAACGATACCACAATCAATGGCGCAGGTTACTTTTTCCACTACCGGCTTGCCATTTTCCATGGTCAGATCCAAAACATGTGCCACGTATGAGTTATGACAGAAATAAGCGGAAACTCCCCGGTGCATGCTGGCGTCGTTTCGGCCCCAGCCCGATTTTTCCCTGACCAGCTCTAATACACCGGCATAACGCGAAGCGTCGTAATCGTTGGTTTTGCCCACCGGGTTTTCCTGGGCCCGCTTTAATAATTCCAGCCTAAATTCAATAGGGTCCTTTCCCATTGCTTCCGCAAGTTCATCCAAAAACGACTGCTCGGCACCGGCCATGAAATTGGAACGTGGCGCCCTAAATGCTCCGGTGGTAATATTGGAATCTATAGCAAACTCCTCAGCCAGGTAATTGTCTATTGAACCGGCGGGAAAGCGATTGGCAAACAGGGGACTTTCAGGAACACCCCCTGCCTTGACATGCAGTGCCAGTAGCTGGTTATTTTCGTCCAGTGCCGCCCGGTACCTGGCCCGGTAAGTTGGACGATAAATACCATTGGTCATATCATCTTCACGGGTGTATATCAACTTCACCGGGGCATTTACCTGCTGTGAGATCAGCGCGGCTTCCACCATATAATGCGAATAAGCCCGGCGTCCGAAGCCACCACCCATGCGGGTCATTTCCGTCTCAATATTTTGCTCCGGTATCCCCAGGCTGTGCGCCAGCGTAGGTTCAATCAGCCCCGGAGCCTGCAGCGGCCCCGATACAAAAGCTTTATCACCCTTTACATGGGCGAAAAAATTCATGGGTTCCATACAGTTGTGTGCCAGGTATGGTGCTGAATAATTGCTTTCTATAACTTTGGCAGCATTTTTAAAGGCACTTTCCGGATCTCCATCCCTGCGAACTACCTTGCCTGGTTTGTCCATCAAAGCCTCCATTTGCTGGTTATGGTCTACGGTATTTTCCAAACCTGCGGGGGTGTGGACATTGATATCTGCCCCAAATCGATCGATAACACTATCAGAACTTTCAATGGGCTGCCATTCAGCCACCAGCGCTTTCCTGGCCTGCATCACCTCCCAGGTAGTGTTACCCACTACCACTGCCAATTCCGGAAAAGCATTGGTGTCGAAATACCCTCTTTTAAAACCCTCTTTATAGGCCTTAATACCAAATACATCCTTTATTCCAGGCATGGCCTTTATTTCATCTGCGTTGCCAATGGCCTTCAGGGTCAAACCAAAAGCCGGAGGGTGAACCGCCATGGCGACTAAAGCGCCTTCTGTTTGATTGTCCATACCAAACATGGGCTTGCCGGTAACAATATCCAATCCATCTACATTCTTTTTGGAATGTCCAATGATCTTATAGTCTTTGGGTTCCTTCAATTCCACTTCCTCCGGCACCGGTATTTGAGCTGCCGCAGCAGCCATTTCCCCATAACTGGCAGATTTACCACTGGTTTCGTGATGCAAAACGCCTGCTTCGGTGGTGATTTCTTCTACCGGAACCTCCCATGTCTGGGCTGCCGCCTCTTTCAGCATTTGTTTGGCAGAGGCCCCAGCCACGCGTAGGGGTTCCCATTTTGACATGATACCCCTGCTGCCCCCGCTAAACTGGCCGAAAGGCGCACCCGGGAATTTTTCAGGACTGTAAAGCGCCTGCTCCACCATCACATTTTTCCAATCCACTTCCAGCTCCTCGGCCACGATCATGGGCATGGAGGTTTTCACATTCTGTCCAAATTCGGGATTTGGAGAGAATATGGTGACCACCCCGTTGTTCCCGATTTTCAGATAGGCATTGATGTCGAACCATTCATCGGGCAGTTGCAAACCCGCCTCCGGTTTCACCGAGGGCTGACAGGAGGCCAGCCAGTTGAAGCCCAGCATCAACCCGCCGCCGGATAAGGCACTGACTTTTATAAATGATCTTCTGCCTTGTTTGGTTTTAATGAGTGTCATTTTTGAGAAGTTTTGAATTGATCAGAGCAAGAAAATGAACTAGTTGGAAGCGGCCGTTTTGATAGCCGCCTTGATCCGGGTATAGGTACCACAGCGACAGATATTGCCATCCATGGCAGCATCAATATCGGCATCACTGGGATTGGGATTGGATTCCAATAGGGCGGAGGCACTCATGATCTGGCCAGCCTGGCAATAACCACATTGCGGCACGTCATGCTCCAGCCAGGCCTTTTGCACCGGGTGATCTCCCTGTTCAGACAACCCCTCGATAGTAGTAATGGTTTTGTCACCCACACCTGAAACAGGCAATTGGCAAGAGCGCACCGCCACCCCATCCAGGTGGACCGTGCAAGCACCGCAGGCTGCAATACCACATCCGTATTTAGTCCCCACCAGGTTGAGATGATCTCTCAACACCCAAAGTATGGGCGTGGCAGGGTCTGCGTCTACCTGATGTTTTTTTCCGTTAACGTTAAGGCTGAAAGTGGCCATGATTCAATTATTTTGTTGTAAGGTAAATTTATGATTTTCAAGATGGACCGAATAATGCAGGGCAAACAAATAATTACGAAATTCAAATAATTGACATTTGGTGCTCAACCATCCGGTCCCTGGCTCAATTGCGCACGTCCAATTGCTGACCTCTCCCATAAAACGGCTGAACATAAACGCGCTCCCCGCTCGCCCTGTATAGCGCATTGGCCAGTGCTCCGAAAGCTGGTGGAAATGTGGGCTCACCCAGTCCGGTTGGGTCAATGCCGTTATCGACAAAGTGGATATCAATGTTCCTGGGAGCCTCCGACATCCTGATCATCCGGTATTGATGAAAATTGTTCTTTTCGGGCACTCCGTCCTTAAAAGTCAACTCACCAAATAAGGCATTTCCAATGCCGTCCACAATGGCTCCCTCTGCCAGGTTGGAGGCGGCATCGGGGTTGACCACTATACCGCAATCCACCGCACAGCAAACATTGTGAATAATCGGTTTTCCATCTTCAATGGTCAGATCCAGCACCTGCGCTGCATAGGAATTGTGGCAGAAGTAGGCTGAAACACCCCGGTGTATACCGGACGATGGCTGGTCCCAGTTTGACTTTTCCCTAACCAGTTCCAGTACACCGGCATAACGGGCAGCATCATAATCATTGTTTTCTCCAACGGGGTTGATTGCGGCCCGTTCCAGCAGTTCCAAACGAAAATCAATGGGATCTTTGCCCGTGGCTTCAGCCACTTCATCCAGGAAAGACTGCTCAGCACAGGCGATGAAGTTAGATCGGGGCGCCCGAAAGGAGCCTATGGTAATGTTGGAATTGAGGGTCCAGCTCTCCGCCAGGTAGTTGTCCACCGCTCCCGCCGGGAACCTGTTGGCATACAGGGGGCTGTCAGACAGTCCACCGGCATTAATATGAAAGCCAACCAGGTTATTATCCGCATCCAGGGCAGCCCGGTAGGTGGCCTGGTAGGCTGGACGGTATATACCGCCGGTCATGTCATCCTCACGGGAGTAAACCAGCTTTACCGGGGCATTCATCTTCTGGGAAATAAGCGCTGCCTCGGTTACCCAATGTGCATAAGATCGACGGCCGTATCCACCTCCCAGCCTGGTCATTTGGATGTCGATTTTTTCCAGGGGCAAACCCAGTCGGGCTGATAAGGTGTGCTCAGTCAGTTCCGCTTTTTGCAGGGGCCCTTTTACCACGGCACCTTCTGAGGTCACATGGGCAAAGAAATTCATGGGCTCCATACAATTGTGGGCCAGGAATGGAGCAGTATAAGTTTTTTCAATAACCCTGGCGGCATTCCTGAAAGCCATTTCGGGATTACCGTTCTTACGGACCACAGTGGAACTTTGGGCGGCCTCCCGGGTCATCATGGTACCGTGGTCACTACTGTTTTCCAATCCGGATGGTATGGTTAAAGTCCTTTTTCCTCCTCCGTAAAAGGTCCTCTCCTCCGTGTAAGACTCAAAAGGTTCCCATTGCACCTCGATAGCCTGCTTGGCCTTCATCACCTCCCAGGTGGAATTGCCTACAATGGCCACCACTTCCAGGAAGGTGCAGGTATCGAAATGCTGCCGTTCAAAATCATCCTGCAGTACTTTCAGGGTAAATACATCCCGGATGCCCGGCATGGACCGCACTGCTGTATCATCTACTGATTTCAATTTCATGCCAAACGCGGGAGGGTGCACTATCATGGCAGTGAGCATACCTTCCACATAGGTATCGATGCCAAACAAAGGCTGACCGGTGACGATTTTCTTCCCGTCCACATTCTTGCGCGAGGTACCGATAATCATAAAATCATTGATGTCTTTTAATTTCACTTCTTCCGGTACCGGTATGTTAGCAGCGGCCCCCGCCATTTCGCCATAGCCAGCAGACTTGCCGCTGGACGGGTGTTTCAGCACACCGGCTTCAGTGGTAATCTCATCAACCGGAACACTCCAGGATTGGGCAGCGGCTTCCCGCAACATGTGCCGGGCCGAAGCTCCGGCCATCCTTAGCGAATTCCACCCTTGTCGAATGGCCTGGCTGCCGCCAATAAATTGACGGGTATATAATTCCGTATTCAGAGGGGCCTGCTCTACAGTGACATCATTCCAGTCAACATCCAGTTCCTCAGCTACGATCATAGGCATACCGGTTTTGATATTCTGACCACCCTCCGGATTGGGTGAAATAATGGTTACCAGGCCATTGTCAGCGATTTTAAGAAAAGCATTAATGTCGAACCATTCTTTAGGTATATTGCTTAGGGCATGGTTGCCGCCCGGTTGACAGGAAGCCAGCCAACTGAAACCCAGCATCATTCCTCCACCTGAAAGTGCAGAGGCTTTTAAGAAGGAACGTCTTCCGTATTTTGTTTTAAGGATGGGCATTTTAGTGGGGTTTTGCGTATAGTAAATTTATGGAATTCGAAATGGACCTAATAGTGCCTGGCAAACAAATTCTTTTGAATTTCAAATAATCCGGGTCGAATGGTGGTTCCTGGGAGGAACCACCAACAGTTGCTTCTGTGCGTTAAATAGCAGAACTTGGTTTAGTAAAAACTGCTATATGAACACGAAACAGAACAAAGCCAATGCCATTGCCTTTTATCGCACTGCCTATGAGGGAAACCCCCGCAAGGCGGTTGAGTTGTATGTAGGTGACCAATACATCCAGCACAATCCGGATGTGGCCGATGGCACTGAAGGGTTTGTGGATTACTTTGAGCGCATGCAACAGGAATATCCTGACAAATCCATTCAGTTTGTGCGCAGTGTGGCTGAAGACGACCTGGTGGCGCTACACACCCACCAAACCTGGCCGGGCAATGAAAAATATGTGACCATGGACTTCTTCAGGTTTGACCAAAACGGCAAGATCGTAGAGCATTGGGATGCCATACAGAAAGTTCCGGAAACCATGGCACATGATAACGGCATGTATTAGACCACATTACCCGGTAATGGAGTTCATTCAATTATAAAAAGCCCTTCCCATACACTGGGAAAGGCTTTTACCGGTAAAAAAGTATGGCTAATCAAAGCGCTTCACCATCAATTGGCGTCTTGCAGTGACAGCGATCCGTATTTGCGTTTTCATGACTGTGTTATTTACATGTTGGTAATTCAAATTTTTCTTTTGGTGGTGAGCACTAAAATTCGATACGGTAGCTCAGGTTAGGGATTACCACACTAGAGTATTTGGTGTCAACCGTTTGAGTATTGGTATTGAAAACGTGCTGATCAAATTCTTCGGTTTGTCCGGAGTTCAATACCTGCAGGCTCCATACCGAGGAGTGCTTCTTTTTGTTTTTGCGGTAAGAGACGGTAAAGGATGATATCGGTGTATCTTCGAAACTGTCCGCGAAAGACAGTGCCCCGCCAGTCTCCCCGTAAACCACATCCTGGGCATCCAGGGATCGGTCCATATCTATGGCCTCAATGCGATTGCCTCCCATATAGTTGACCCTGAAGTTGGTACTCAGACTGTTGTTCCTGTGCCTGCCCACCGGCCATTCTTTTCCTACCAGGGCATTAACCACATAATTTTTATTGAAACGGGTATTGCGCCGGATGCCGTCATGGGCAATGTACTTGCTGTCGAACACGGATCCGGTCAACAGGTAGTAGAACCCATTATGCAGGTAGCGCTCCAGGGTAACATCCACCCCCACATTTCTGCCCCTTCCGGCACTGACCAGTGCCTGGTTGAAAAAAAGGTTATCGGTACTATTGAGGGTGGACACATAGCTGTCCGGGGCTACCGGTACCCTATCCAGAAATTGATAATATGGCTCGATGCCCAACTTCATATGGTCGGAAAGCATGGCGTTGTAAGACAGCACCACGTGGTTGGATTTCATCAACTTCAGGTCCCGGTTGGGCTGGTTTCCCTGTTCATCCCTGACGTTATACAGTGCCAGCGGCTCTACCTTGCAGTGTATGCCATAGCCTAAAGCCAGGTCGCTTTTGGGGGTTAGCTGGTAGTTGACGGACACCCGGGGCTCAAAGGCAAATCCCCGGTTCAGCTGGAAATACAGGGAATGGAATCCGGCGTCCAGGGTAATTTTCGGGCTCAGGCTGTATTGTGACTGGCTGTAAATCTGCAGCAACAAAGCCTGTCCCTGACCCTTAACAATATTCCTGGGGGTCGATCCCATGGTCCCGGCATCATCGATATCCATATCGTACCCCAGGGTGCTGATATAAAAGCCGGTACGGTTGACATGCTGATTGCTGAAATAGGAAGTAAGGCTGGATTGCAGGGTCAGTTTGGACTGGTTCTTTCGGGCCTCTGACTGGGGATGAATTTCCAACGCTTCATCCAGGTATTGCTCTTCAAATGACAACCCATTGCCTGAGAATGCCAGGGAAGAATTGAGAAACATATTATTGTTTAAAGGCAGTTTATGGTTTATCCCTGAGGCGAACATATACATGGAGGTCTGGGAGTTTTCACGGTCGGAAAGGGTTTCCCACTCCTCAGGATCAAGTGCTTCGGTATCAATGGCATCGTAGGCCCCCAAACCCCACAGGGAGAATGTTCCCGCGTTTTTAGTGGGCATGTTTATTTTAAAGGAAAGGTCCTGGTATTTGAGAATTCCAGCGTCATTGGGTAGAAAGGCACCTATCAATCCCAGGGTGGAGTAACGGTAATTGACCAAATAGCTAGCTCTGGCGCCTTTCTTCAATGGTCCTTCGGTGGAAAAGCCCACTCCCAGTAAGCCCGCTTCCAGACTGTGCTCTCTTTGAGAGTTGTTGCCTGTTCTCAGGTTGATATCAAATACTCCGGAACTGGCGTTGCCGTACTCTGCCGGAAAGGCACCGGTATAGAAATCGCTGTTACCCATCATTTGGCTGCTCAATACCGTAAGGGCACCGGCGCCGGCGATGGTGAGGTCACCAAAGTGATTGGGGCTGGGTACTTCCACGTCCTCAATGCGCCATGACAGGCCGGAGGGATGATTACCTCTGATGGAAATGCCATTGTTACTAACGGAGGGCGTGGCCACCCCGGCAAAAGCAGAAACCAAACGCGCCGGGTCATTCATGCCCCCGGCGTAGCGCTGGGTTTCTTCCACGGAAAACTGCCGGCTGCTTACTGTAGCCAGGTCATTAAGCGCCTTATCTTTATCGGCCTGATAGGAGACCACAATTTCATCCATGGTAGTGGCCCGCTGTGGCAGTCCAATATCCAGTTTCACTTCTTTGCCTGAACTCACCAGGATCTCGCTGGCAACGTAATTTTGGTAGCCCATCATGCGGAACTCAAAACTTTGCCGGCCTACCGGAACATTTTCCATAACAAAAGAGCCGTCCATGCCGGCAGTGGTTCCTTTAATCGGATCTGAGCCTACCAGTATAATATGCGCTCCAAACAATACCTCCCTGGTGGTCTGGTCGATCACTGTTCCTTTGACCGTTTGGGTGACCTTATTCGTTACCGGCGTCTGAGCCAGGGAAGACTCTTTGAATATGACAATACAACAAATTGCGATGGTGAATAGGGTTTTCATGACAGAAATACTTTTTGTGGTACATGTGCTTTTGATTCAAATGGACCACATTTTCCGTAGTCAAGCGCCCAGCATTATAAAGCAGGACTTTTTAGGAGTGCAGGATTATAATAATAGACTATCAACCATCTGTATATCAGGTGATTAATAAAAATTATCCAATGGAAAATATTTGGTGATTCTAAGAGGCTTTTTGCAAACGGCTGGCCATATACTGGGATGGAGTGACCCCTTTGTGCTTGCGAAACACTGCGTTGAAGGTTGATTTTGAGTTGAAACCGGAATCCAGCGCCAGCGCCAGAAAGCTAAAATGACTGTCCCGGACAGCGCGTTCGATAAATTCTTCCACCCGGTACTTGTTGACAAAGTCGTTGAAATTCTGCCCTTCGAACTGGTTGATGATCTGGGACAGGTGATGCAGTGAAACATCCAGCTTTTCCGCCAGGGTATTGAGGGTCAAATTGGGTTCCAGGTAGGGCTTTTGCTCTTCCATCAGTTTGGTTAGCGCCTGGTGTTTATCGGCGGCCAGCTCATCCTTGAGAGTGGACTTTTTATAAGACTTCCGGGATGGTCCACCATCTTCCTCCAGTACCACATTGTCGGTAAAAATATTCTGGTGCCGGATGCCGAAATAACCCAGGCACAGGATTCCCACCACAATAATGGAATAGAAAAGATAATCCGGATTGAAAGGGTAGGGGAAGCCCATGGCATCCCGGGAGATCAGCACCACCATAACAGTGACAAAAAGCAATACCACTCCCCAGATAAAACCCTTCAACCAGTTGAGGTTGAGACGGTCGGTATTGGAAAAATTGTTCTCCAGCAGTCTCTCGTGGCGGTTGAGCAAGCGATAACTGATAATGGCATAAGTGATGGCGGAGACGATAAAGCCCACTACCATAATATTGGCAAAAGTGCCAAAGTCATCCACCAGCCCCTGGTCCACCATTCGCTTTTGCTCAGGGGTATAAAAAAAGTAGAACCTGAACATATACAGGTAACATACCGCAATAGGCAGGAAATGCAGGTAATCCGGGGGTCGCAGGCGACGGTCATCCCTGAGAGAGCAGGCCACATACAGGTAAAGCAACGGACCATAGAAGAAAGGGAAGGGAGCGGTAATGCCGATCAGGTGGGGGTAGATTTCCCAATAGCCATTCGAGTAGATATAATAGTTGGTCAGGTGTATGCCGATCACCAGCATCCATAGGGCCAGTATGTTATCCGGCAGTGACTTGCGCTTTTTGTTGAGCAACAGCACAAAAAAAAAGAGCGAGGTAAAGATCCCTATGGTTAAGATCATATCCATGATCTCAATTTGGGGATAATCTTTTAAAAATTAAAGTCCAGTCCGGTGACAGGCAGTAGTTCCCTACTGCTCCATCTTCAATACCGCAAATTTGCCCTTATTCCAGCCGTGAACCAGCAGATACAGTTGTTTCGATCCGTTGGCTTCCACGAAGTGCGGCCATACATGATGAATGTTGGTCAGGATGGGAATATTCAAATCACCTGGAATTATGGTCGACACCAGCTTTTCACCGGTATGGGCATAAATGGGGGCGGATTTCTGGTCCCCGACCGGTTGAAGCGCATTGAAGAAGAAATGCTCCATCTCAGAAGAGACATTACAGATCAGGCTGCCTTCCGGGATGTCGTCGAATGTTTCCACGAATTTGCCCTTCCTGGTGAATTTCACTACCTGTCCCGCGGCCCGGTTGGCCACCAGGATATGACCGTCATGGGCATAAATGCCATGGGCGGTCTGAAACTGTCCGGGATTATCACCCTTTCCACCCCAGGCCAACTTACCCCAATCCCAAACGCCGCCTTTTTCCTGAATGGTGAGCACAAAATCACCCTTGGAGTAACCGTGAGCTACATATATTGTGCCTTTCAGGTAGGTCACATCGGTGACCCCAAAGTTGCTGTCCTCCATGGCGTAGAATTCATTGGCAGGGGTAAAATTGAATTCGGTTCCCGTGGGCTTTAGTATCTCGCTGACGATAGTGCCATCCAGTGTCAGCACCAGTACTCTTTTGCCCTCCTGTGCTACTGCCAGGTGCTTCTTTCCCTTGTGCACAAAGAACACGATACCGTGAATATTATCCTTCAGCCGTTCATCGGTGCCTATGGTATTCCACTGCTTCAGGTCAGGGCTAATGGAACAAAGTCCGTATCCCGGAATTCCCGTATACACCATACCTGTTTCCGGATCTTCATTAAAACCTCCATGCATATCCGGCTCAAATGCTACCGCATCCTTGGGAAAAGCCGCCGTCAAAGTCTCATCCCAGGAAAAGATAAAATCGCCCTGGCCCGTAACCAGCCGGGCCTGTTTGATCATCGCACCGGTTTCCTGATGCGGGTGGGGATGATGGTGCGCAGTAACCTGTTCATTGGCATGGTGGGTATGGTCGTGATGGCCGGCAGCGGTTTGTGCTTTTAACTGACAGGAAAATCCTGCCAGGGCAACTAGTAATAAAAACTGGATCGGGGTATGCTTTGTCATGAGTTTAGCCTAATTTTTTTGAAAGATATAAATTCCTGGCCAAACGCCAATCCTGTGATCACCGATCTACTCGGATATGGCAAACCCAATGGTATAATACTGCTGATCCGATGGTGTTTCCGTATCCTGAGTAAGATCCCTGTCAAAAACCCGGTTGAGATTGTTTCCTGCCAGATCTTCGATGGATGAGCTAACCAATAATTGATAAGTATCTGGCATCCAGGGCAATTTAGGGGTGAATAATAGATAGCTTTCGTTGTCCGTAACCAGCACGGAACCCGCCACCGCTTCCCCGCTTACGGTAATCACGCTAAAGGCATGCCCGGTGGTGGCAAAATCCATAGTTTCACCAAAGTTCACTCTAAGCGGTTCCCGGGTACCCGGGGCGGGAGTGGTAAGGGCCCAGTTCTCCGTTTCCGGTTTTATGCGGTCATCCGACAGCACCAGCAATGTCTTGCTATATCCGTCCGCCATAGGCTGACCATGGACATCTTTCCAGTCCCCATCCACTTCTAAAATATAGCTTTTCCCCGCTTCCAGCACCGGACCATGGGCTTCCCTTGACATCAAGGCCCTTTTTACCCGCCCCGGATCGAGCCAAAGTGTCACCCTGCGTCCGCTGTGGTCCCAAAGTTCCGGTTGCAGCGGTACAAACGGCTGTTTCACCAGCTCGTCCTGCTGATTGTATATCCGAACGCGTTGATATACTTCTCCTTCCCGCATGGGTGCAGAAAACTCCAGGTATATTTTCAGCAAGTTAGCCGGTACCCGGTCAGTGGTGGGGTATACCCGCAGCAGTTGCGTGGCCGGCCGATCCGGTGGTACCGCAAATTGGTAGGGGTAATCCAGGCTATCTCCGAAAACCGCCAAATACGGTACCGATTCACTAAAAGGCACCAAAGGGTTGAAGTAGATACGACCGGGGCTGAGACGGTACGTTCCCACAATGGGGGGGCGATCGCCAACTCCCTCCAGCTGCTTAACCCCTGTATAAATTTTCAGCACGGACGCAGGCTTTATCTCACCTGCATCCAGTGCATGGGTCAGTTCATCATTGGAAAAGCTGGCAAGCAATTGGTGCTTTTGCCAGGAAACCGTCACCGTTTCCTGTGCCAGAACCGTGGGAGTGCTAATGATCAGCACCAGCAGTGCCAGCACCCAATACATGACTATAACCGGTTGCTGTTGGCAGTGTGAAGGTTTAGATCTCCATTCGACATACGCTGCAGCAACAACACCTTATCATCGGCGAGCTTGTCCATTTGTTGAATGTTTACATAGGGCAAAGCGATAAACTCCACCCCGGCAGTGGCTGAATTCTCTTCCACCGGCTGATGCAGGTAATCCTGGTAGCTTTCAATCTTTGCAGGATCTATTTTCATCAGCGCCCGGCTGCTGTTGGCCAGCAGTATGTATGACTTGCCGTCTTTCTGGTAGCTGACAATGTCCAGGGGTGTATTGCGATTGCCCAGTTCCGCTACTGTTTTACCTTTGGTCTGCTTTCCCGGTTCCATTTCAGCTACCGGAAAGATCACCAACGGTGTACAGGTATAGCTGGCGATCAGGTGGGTTGTACCGTGTAGCTCATAGGGCATAAAAGTCTTAATGGGGGAATGCGTTTCATATTGGCCATGGGCCGCGTGGTAGATTTCCAGGGAAGAATAGGTTTGCTTATCGTCGAATGGAAACGGAATACTGCGAAATGTGGAGCTGAATTCTTCGTTTGACAATCCTGAAACCATCACTTTCCCCTGGTAATAAGCCAGATCGGAAATAGCCCATTTGCGTAAGGACCTGCCACGCCGGTCCACCGCATCTGCCGCCACTGCCTGGTTTAACGAGGTTTTAGCGTGACTTACCGAAGTGAGGTCAACCGCTTCGAACTTATCGCCGTTTAGTTTAAATAATACCGGTTGTCCGTCGTTCACATGCACTGCCAGGTACACCTGGTGGGAAACCGGATTCACTGCCATATCCTGTATTACAATGGCATCAGTAGTGGTACCGAGCAGGAAGGCAATCTGTTGATCCACTCCGTCCACCGTGATGTCGGCCACCTCCTGGGTGGTAGTTTCATCCTCGGTATCCAGGGCGAAGATCTGGGCTCTCTTGGAATCTCCGATAAACAAAATGCCTTCAGGACCGAAGGCCAGGGCATTAATGGATTGAATCTCAGGGTTGCCCATCTTAAAGTCAGACTTTAAGTTACTGGTGCGCTCATTGGCCAATAGCGGTGAGGCCACCAGTAAAAATGAAATGAGTAGGCTAATATTTTTCATAGCAAGTGTGTTTTTGGGGATGTTTAATGATAGATCAATTTACAAAATATAATACTAATGCCGTACGAATAAAAGACATCAACCCAGGGTTTATGGCAGGAATGGCATTTTTCATGGTTATTTTTACTTTATTAGTTTTAAAATAAATTGTGCAGCGCAACACTGCCACCATTACCATAACGTTGACCCAATGACCAAACCCCATAAGCTAAAAGTAGGCATTGACAGCTATTGTTTTCACCGGCTGTTTGGCGAAGTTTATCCCCATCAGCACCAGTCCCATCCACCCTTCACCATGGAAGATTTTTTGGAATTCGCTAAAAATGTGGATGTTGACGGAGTGTCGCTGGAGTCATGTTTCTTTCCGGAATTTTCTGCAAACTATCTGGCCCAGGTGAAAGGCTGGCTGGATGAAGCAAAATTTGACCGGGTCTATGCCTGGGGCCATCCTGATGGTCTGGAAGGGGGCAAGAATGAAAAAGAATTTGATGCCATGCTGGAGCATATCCAGTATGCAAAAGCCATCGGCGCCGAAGTCATGCGGGTGGTGGGCAGCAGCCTGATGTTCCGCTTTGAGCCCCACCAACCCCAGCTGGAAAAGCTGGCGGACATGTTCCAGACCGCGGTTAAGGAGGCGGAATCCAATGGCATCAAGCTGGCCATCGAAAACCACATTGATTACAATGCCGATGAGATCCTGTGGCTGATCAACCAGGTGGGCTCGGAGAATTTTGGGGTTAACTTCGACTCCGGTAATTTCCTGAGAGTACTGGACGACCCGGTCAAGGCTATGGAAAAGCTGGCACCTCATGTAATGGCCACCCATATCAAAGACATGCTGCCGGTGCCAGGGATCGCGGTGGATGAGTGGTACTTCTTTTCCTGCGTACCCACCGGCAAAGGATTGATCGATAACCAGCGCATCGCGCAGCTGCTGGTCGACCACAATTACCAGGGGTTCTTTGCGGTGGAGACCGATACCCTGCATCCCGACTACGCTTTCCAGGAACTCAATGTGGTAGCCAAGAGTGTGCAACAACTAAAAAATATTTCTGCCAACTGTATTTATAAATAGGGATATGAGAAGCATGAACGTAGGCATTATCGGGTACCGGTTTATGGGCAAGGCCCACAGCAACGGCTGGCTCAAGGCCCCGTTGTTCTTTGATTTGAACATAAAGCCCGAGTTAAAAGTAGCCTGCGGCCGAAACCGGGAAGCGGTGGAAGCCTTTGCCCAAAAATGGGGCTGGCAACGGGTGGAGACCGATTGGAAAAAGGTGGTGGAAGATCCTGAGATCGACATCGTTGATATTTCGCTACCCCAGCACCTGCATTATGAAGTGGCGCTGGCGGCCGCAGCCAATGGCAAGCACATCTTTTGTGAGAAGCCCCTGGCACACAGCCTGCAACAGGCTGAAGCCATGCTGAAAGCAGCGGAAGATAACGGGGTGCTGCATTACCTGAATCACAACTATCGCCGTACTCCGGCAGTACAACTGGCCAAGCAGTTTATTGATGAGGGTAAAATCGGCAGGATATTCCATTGGCGGGGGGCCTACCAGCAGGACTGGATCGTAGATCCCAATTTTCCATTGACCTGGCAGCTGCAAAAAGAAACGGCACATGCCGGTCCCCAGTGGGACCTGAACTCCCACAGCGTAGACCTGGCGCATTTCCTGGTAGGGGACATCAAAACCGTGTCCTGCCTGACCACCAACTTCATTACCGAGCGGCCGCTGCCCCGGCAGGGGGAAACGGCCTTTTCCAAGGGTTCCGTCAATACCGAAAAGGGCAAAGTGACAGTGGAAGACGCGGCTCTGATGATGGTGGAATTCGAAAACGGTGCCATTGGTTCCTTTGAGGCCACCCGTTTTGCCACTGGCCGTAAAAATGCCCATACTTTCGAGATCTACGGCAGTAAGGGCAGCCTGGCCTTCAACCTGGAACGCATGAATGAACTGCAGTACTTTTCCAATGACGATCCGGACAATGCCCAGGGATTTCGCACCATCATGGCTACCGAGTCGTCACATCCCTATGTTAGCCACTGGTGGCCACCTGGGCATATTATCGGTTACGAGCACGGGTTCGTGCATGCGGTGGCGGACTTTATGGAGGCATTAGACAAAAAGGAAACTATTACCCCTAATTTTACAGACGGAGTACGGATCCTGAAAGTATTGGAAGCCGGACTGGCATCCGCCCGATCCGGACAAAAAGTAGAGCTATCGTAAATGAATACCATTAGAGAACAATTTGAAAAAGATGGGTATGTGATCCTCGACATCCTGTCAGACACCGAAATCGCAGACTTTCGCGGCATCATGGATGGTATGTTGAGCGAGAGCAAAAAGACCGATGATACCGCCACTCATCAATCGTCCTTGCAGCACCTGGGCGATGAGATCAGTGACTTTGGCAATGAGAACCGGCAGTATTACTTCCACCTGTTAACCAAGCCCGGTACCGAACCCATCCATCACGCTTTTCATCATCCCGGTATCCTGGCGGCGGTGGAACAGTTGATCGGACCGGACCTGATTGTCAACAATGCCTCCATACTGGCCTCCAATCCGGGGGTTGACTACAGCCTGGGCTGGCACCGGGATGTGATACAGATACCGGAAGAAGAGATCGAGGACCGGCTTTTTTCCAAAGAGCGCTTTCACAATAGCGTGCAGATCAACCTGCCGCTGGTTCAGGAAGATGCCCTGGAGATCGTACCGGGCAGTCACAATCGTCCCAATACCCCGGAAGAAGACCAGGCCTTCGCCGGGACCAAACACTATGCACCGCTGGACGCGGTGATGCCCGGTGCCATGAGAGTAAGCCTTAAAGCAGGGCAGGCGGTGTTTTACAATAACAATTTGATACACAGGGGGTATTGTATCGGATCAACAGTCCCGAGAAGAACCCTGCACATGGGCTATCACAGTGCCGCCAAACCGCCTACCTGGCACTTCTACCTGTTAAACGCAGCACTGCTGACTCCCGATTACCTGGAACGACTGAGCCCCACCATGCGACGCATGATGGAACAGTACCTTGAATGCAAGCGACAATATCCTCGCATGGAAGATACCTGGAAGCAGGGATACGGAGTAGAAAATTGAGGGGCAGTAAAGAGCGGATTGCTGTAAGATTTGCTAGTTTTAGAGGAAATTAGATTGCCTGAAAGCTATGTCGATTAGAGTTGCGGTTCGTCATTTTACCAAGTACAGTTACGACCGTCATATAGTATTGAGTCCTCAAGTAGTGCGATTGCGGCCGGCGCCCCATTCCCGCACCTTTATTAAAGGCTATTCGCTCAATATCCAGCCGGAAAATCATTTTATCAACTGGCAGCAGGACCCCTTTGGCAACTACCTGGCGCGTATTGTTTTTCCGGAAAAAGTGGACCACTTCCAGGTAGAGGTAGAAGTTATCGCCGATATGGTGGTGATCAATCCTTTCGATTTCTTTATGGAGGACTACGCCCAGCAGTTTCCCTTCAAATATGAAGAAAACCTGAAAAGGCAGCTGCAACCTTACCTCGAGATCACCGAACGCACGATGGCCGCAGTCGATGCCATCTGTGCCGGCGTCGGCGACCTCGATCATCTCGACGTCATGGCGGCGCCGGAGTCGAATCTCATCGCTCTCACC
>JAUIKU010000265.1 GCA_030430675.1 Bacteroidia bacterium
ATTGCCAACTATGTTCTCAAATCTGATATCCACATAGCCGGGGCTATCGTTCACATCAGGACCTTCGTCGTCGTCACAACCAAAGAAAACTAAGGTGCCGAATAACAAAGACACCATCCATATATTGATTCTTGAAAAACTCATGATATTAATCTTGATTAAAATAAATTAAAGGAATTGACACCCAGGCACAAGGGTGCCCCGGGTTTAGGCTAATAAATAGAATAGAAGCAGGTTAGCCCCGGGGTGGATGAAAGAAATCAAGAATTAATATCCTGTGCTTAAAATGACCACTGCGGTCAATTCGGACTTTCTTATTGTCTTGAGACCAATGGTTAATCTCAATGGGATTATCTTTCTGATGGAAAAAAGAAAAGTTTATTGGATTGATCTCAGTAAGATCTTCTGTATGGTGATTTGCAGTCTTTTCAAGTTTTTGACTTAAATAACATGAACCCATACAGGTGTTTTCAGACTTGTTGCGCTCTATGCACAGAACATTGGCAATATAGTCCTTCCTGATCTCAAAATCCAGAAGGACATAGGGCACAAACAGCGTACCTCCCATGATACTAAATATCATCAGGGGAACTACAATATACCTTTTAATTATGCCCATGGAGTACAAATGTATTAGTATTTGTTGGATTTTTAACTACAAAAAGAGAAGAATAATAATTGGTACTTAGGCATCTCAAACATCCATGCAGCACACAAACATAATTATTATAGGGGGAGGTTTAGCCGGGTTGACCAGCGCTCTGCAACTGGCCCAACACGAACTGGATGTGGTGCTGATTGAGAAGAAAGAATACCCTTTTCACAGGGTTTGCGGAGAATATATATCCAATGAGGTGCGGCCTTTTTTGGAGCGGTTGGACATTTTTCCTCAGCACTTAGGGCCCACACACATCGATAAATTGTTATTGACGTCCACCCGGAACCATGAAGTGCAACTGGACCTCCCATTAGGTGGCTTTGGTATCAGCCGTTACCGCTTTGACTACTTTCTATTTCAGCAAGCCCGCGAGATGGGGGTAAATTTTATTACCAGGAAATACGTCTCATCGGTAGTTTTTGATTCCGGGATGTTCCAGGTCACCTTGAATGACCAGGAAAGGTTAACCTGTGACGTGGTAATCGGCGCCTTTGGAAAGCGTTCCAATCTCGATAGAGTGTTGGAGCGGCCCTTTATGAAAAGACGCTCACCCTACGTTGGCGTAAAGTATCATATGAAAGGGGAATTTCCCCGGAACCTGATTGCCCTGCACAATTTCCAGGGGGGGTATGCCGGGATAAGTGCCGTGGAAGACCAAAAGCTTAATTTGTGCTATCTGGCATCCGGTGAGTCCCTTAAAACCTATGGTAATATCAAAGCACTGGAGCGCCGGGTGTTGATGAAAAACGCCTTCTTACGAAAGTTTTTAACGAGTTCTGAGACTTTGTTCAAGCAACCTCTGGTGATCAATGAGATATCGTTTGAAAGAAAGCTGCCGGTTGAACAGCATATTCTCATGTGCGGGGATGCGGCTGGGATGATAGCCCCGCTTTGTGGAAATGGAATGGCCATGGCCATTCGCTCAGGCAGTTTATTGGTACCGTTGGTGCTTAAATTCTTTGCCGAAGCCCGTTACTCCAGGTATATGTTGGAACTGGATTATTCCAGGGTATGGAACCACCATTTCCGCCGCCGCCTTTGGAATGGCCGCACCATACAAAGACTCTTTGGTACGGACAGGGCTTCAGTGGCAGCAGTAAAGATTTGTAAAAACTTCCCCCTTGCCGCCAAATACCTGGTCAGACAAACACACGGAGACACCTTCTAGCTATTGAGGAAATATATCGCTAAAAAGCAGGCATTCAGGCACATCGATGAGATTAAATTCAACTTCATGGTATGGTCAAAATCCGCCTTGTCAGGGTTTTCCCTCACTTTCGTGTACCAGTAACCGAAATAGATAACCACCGGTAGCATGCCGATTAGAAAGATCGCTGCCTGGTGCATGTTGAAGAATGTCTTAAAGTACAGGATAAATCCCATAGAAGCCAACAGGAACATGACCGCGGTAAAATGGAAAGTGCCGGTAATCCCCAGTAGTTGGCTCAGGGTAATATCGCCTCTGTTGCGGTCTTCCTGGTGCTGGTAGATCTGTGTCATGGGATAGGATCCCCATAACACAAGTGAGCACAGGAATCCTGCAAAAAACAGCCTGGGGCTGATCAGTCCGACCAGGTTGGATGGAGCTATTCCCACTGCCACCATAAAAAAGGTAAAACAACCCTGAAAAAACCCTGCCACCAGCCAGCTGGTCCACGGGTAACGCTTGATCCTGATAGAGGGGTGGCTGTATGCCTTGGATACCAGTCCGTAAAGGAGCAACATTATCACAAATTGCCAGCCTACCAGCAATCCTATCAGTAGTGCTATTGCATCGAGTGCCAGTGAAGTCCGGTAGAGCTGCCTGCTTACGGGTGGTGGGGTTCTCAACCCCCCGATACTGGATTTATCGCGGTCAAAATAACTGTTGTAGCCATTGCTGGCTGGGTATAGCAGGAAATGCAGAATAGAAAATACCAGCAAAACCTTGGTGAGGGAAGCATGCTCCACCTGGCCTAAAGCAAAGAGAAAAACGGGTAACAGAAAAAGTGAAAACGGAACCCTGAGATGGAGTAATGTGGAGCGGCTTAACATTTGTTCTGTTATGTGGAATCAATTTACCGGTTTTTTGATTATTATTTGACAAGTGAAATCCTACATTCATTCCATTGGTACTGCCGTTCCCGGAGCTGGAATACCCCAGAGGGGCATACTGGAATTTATGCTCAAAGCGCATGGGCTTGAGGGAGTGGCAGCACGAAAATTACAGGCACTGTACCGGGCTACAGGTATAGCCTACCGGCATTCTGTTATTCCGGATTATACCTGTGAAGAAAGGGAATTCTATCCCGACACCGCTGACCTGGAACCATTTCCTACGGTAGAACAACGGATGAATCTCTATCGAAGTAAAGCCCTGGGTCTGGCAATGGATGCAATCAATGACTGTTTGGATCCATTACCGGGATTTGAATGTGCTTCTATCACCCATTTAATTACCGTAAGCTGTACCGGGATGTATGCTCCCGGGTTGGACATTGAATTAGTGGATAAAATGGGCCTTAGCTCAAGTGTTGAGCGCACCGCCATAAATTACATGGGTTGTTATGCCGCGGTGAATGCCGTCCGGCTGGCGGATAGTATTTGTAAGTCAAACCCCGGTGCAAACGTTCTGATAATTTGCCTGGAACTATGCAGCATCCATTTCCAAAAAAATGATGATCCCGACAGCCTTCTGGCCAATGCGCTATTCAGTGATGGGGCTGCCGCAGTGCTGCAATGCGCACAACCCGGCAACTCCTTTCAACTATCTCCCCGACACTTTCACTGCAATCTTATCAATCAGGGTAAACAGGACATGGCCTGGCAGATTGGCAATTTCGGATTTGAAATGCGTTTATCGGCCTATGTACCCAAAGTAATTGAATCGGGTGTCAGGCGGTTTATGGCACCGCTGATGGAAGCCTGCCAGCTGAAAATGTCCGAAATTGATTATTTTGCTATTCATCCCGGGGGAAAGCTGATTCTGGAAGTAGTTGAGAGAGAGCTAAATATAGACAGAGATAGGAATCGATATGCTTTTGAAGTACTAAAGAACCATGGAAATATGTCTTCGGTGTCTATTTTATTTGTACTGAAGAAAATAATAGACAGGTTTCAGGCCGATTCTAAAGCACAAGGTACCATTTTGGGTATGGCATTCGGACCAGGAATTACATTGGAGAGCCTGGTGCTGTCTATTTCGGGAAAGGGTTAAGCAAAATGGCCGGTCAATTTACCAACAGATCCAACCAGCAGGAAATGATGGACGATCTTTGCTGCCAAGGGACACAGGTAGAAAGAACGCTTGAGGAGTTAGAAACCATCAACCGCTTGCTGGGTGGGAATCACATTACCCTGGATGGTATTAGAAGGATACTATCAAAATATGAAGAGATAGAGAGAGAGTTTGAGATCGCCGATATAGGATGTGGTGGTGGGGATATGCTAATAAAAGTAGCGAAGTGGGGTAGAAGTGCCGGGGTTAAACTTCGCTTGACCGGGATTGACGCAAACCCACATATCGTAAAATACGCCGGCAGAAACAGCCAGAAATTCCCGGAAATCAGTTATGAAGTACTGGATATTTTTTCTCCGGCCTTTAGACAAAAGCAGTTTGATCTGGTGATGTGTAGTTTGTTTACCCACCATTTCACTGATGAACAGTTAACAGAGTTGTTTGCAGCTGTTAAAAGGCAAAGCCGACTGGGAGTTGTAATCAACGATTTGCATCGACATTGGTTTGCCTACTGGTCGATCAAGGTTCTTACCAGATATTTTTCCAAATCAGCCATGATAAAAAACGATGCCCCACTGTCTGTGAAAAGAGGGTTCCTCAGGGAGGAGTTGGAAAAGATACTGCGTGCATCCGGGGTAGAGGAGTACCAGTTAAAGTGGAGATGGGCCTTCCGGTGGCAGCTCATTTTTTGAAACTATAAAAAAGTAGCAAAGCCCAGTTCCTAAGAACAAGGGCCTTGCTTAACTACCAACCAAATTCGAATCGATGTATCTTATTGAATTGGAAGCAATACTGCGTCAATTACATGGATCACTCCATTGGTAGCGTGTACATCCAGTAAACTGGGTACCAGGTTAGCCGCAGGGTTTGAACCGGCAGCATCCTGGATGCTCAAAGTTTGCAGATTGACGGTTATGTCCTGATCGTTGAGCATGGGCACTACCTGACCGTCTGTCAGATCAGTGGAGAACACATAGGCATTGGGTTTAACCACGTGGTGCAACAGTATTGCCGTCAAAACGTCGGGGTCTGCTGCCTGAACTGATGCCTCGTCCGGAAAACCGGCGTTGTTGAAGGCGGCATCCGTAGGGGCAAATACGGTAAAAGGTCCGTCACTGGCCAGTACATCGACTATATCAGCTCTCTGTACGGCTGCTAACAGCAGTGTAAATTCCGCAGGATCAGCACTCGCATAGTCGATAACGATTTCAGCAATATTCTGGCTGGGCGGGATCAGTGTCCGGTTAATTACATGTACTACGCCGTTCGAGCCGGTTATGTCTACTTCAGTTACCTGGGATTTTCCGTTGATAAATACACCTGCGTCTACATTACTCAGATAGAAGTCACCATTCAGGGTGGCAATGGCCGCACTTCCCGTTGGAAGATCACCGCTGGTTACTGTCCCATCAAGTACGTGGTAAGTGAGCACAGCGGTAAGTGTGGCAGCATCGGGAAGTTCAGTGATTCCCGCCGCTTCAAAAGCTTCGTTAGTGGGCGCGAACAAGGTCAAGCCGTTATCAGAGGGACCATTGCCCAGCAATACGGACAGAATATCGCCTTCTGCAGCCAGCACAGCAGCAACCAGGGTAGTAAAA
>JAUIKU010000266.1 GCA_030430675.1 Bacteroidia bacterium
CGGATGGATCTTGAATAAGAGCGGCAGGCTGACATAGTCAAGTCTAAAGTCAAGCGTGTCCTTAAGATCATTATCGGGATTGTCGGTATCGGGTACTTTTATAGTCGATTGAAGTTTTTGATACCCCGGTTGTATGCTTAGCTCCACATCGGGTGCCACCACCAGGTCCACAAACCCTCCCAATGCGAAGCCCTGGTCATAGGCAATCCTAAAACCCTGGGGTTTGTCTCCGGTGAATTCAGCGCCATTCTTGGTATAATAAATACCGAAGCTTTGGCCGTAAATTAAAGTATTGACAAACCAAAATAATACGATCAGGGTGATCCTATTCATACAGACATAAGATAAGCCAGTCTGGCGAATATTCAAATGAATACCGTCAATTGCGAAACCCTAATTGTTTGGTTAAGCCAAATCTAATGATCCTCTCCTTTCAGGGTAATGAGAAATGCCAGCACATCCCTAATTTCTCTTTTAGTAAGGATTTGTCCCATAGGAGGCATACTGGAGGGTATGCTGGTGATTTCAGCAATATCTGTTTTTGAGAATACTCTGGCTTCCTGGTTGCCGCTTTTTACCGTGATGTTTTGGTCGTTATCCGATTCCACCAGCCCAGTGAATGTTTCTCCGTTATTCAGGTTCAAGGTGACCATCTGGTAACCCTCGGCATAACTGCTACTAGGTGCTATCAGGGCCGTCAAAAGTTCCTCGGGAGAATACCTGGCAGCCACTCCCGCTAAACCGGGACCCATAGTTCCACCTGTTTCAAAAATGGTATGGCACCGAACACATTGAGCGGCCTCGTTCCGGTAAAAAATATCGTGACCTTTATCTCTGTCCCCACCTCGCAGTGTTTCGAGATACGCGCTTAGGGGACCTTCCGGTTTATTTTCTTCGTAGACCGCCAATCTCGCGTTTAACTCCTGGTTATTTTGTGCTTTTACTGCTTCAATGATGTCCAATTGAATCTCGGAAGCAGCTTTTCCATTTTCCAGCCAACCGAGGTATTTCCCCAGGGCATCAACGGCTTGGACATTGGTAAGGCTGGCCAGTGAATTTAATGCCACCTGCTGTTCCTTAAAGGTCCCGCTATTCATGATCTGCTGAAAGAGGGCTACCGCCTGTTCATCAGGAATATTTGATTGCGGCAATATTGCCAGGGCGGTGGAACGGACCTCCGGGTCTGTATCCCGAAAAGCCTGTCTTAAAGCCTGGGTAAGCCCCTCTGACGACAATTCGGACAACGCCTGTAAAGCGGCACTGCGCACACCGGGCTGTGGGTGGCTTCCTGCCAAATTAGTTAGCAGTTGATCCGTGCCGGACAATTGTAACTTACCCGCGGCGCGGGCAGCTTCAAGTTGTACCTCAGGATTGTTCTGACCTAAAAGCGCTACCAATATGGGTGCCAACTCTTGCTTCAGGTAGCTGTCATCTCTCTCCACGGGACCGAGATACCTGCCATCAACACGGTCGAATACCGATGGATTGGACCAGGTACTCATTGCTTGCAGTGCTTCTCCCCGCATACCGGCGGGAGCAGAGGCCCGTTGCACATAATTCACCAGATAGTCTATATTTTCTTCATTACCTACTCTCAAGTTAGCATTGATAGCTCTCCTGATCAAAGCTTCATTCTCAAAGGGAGTTTCAATGAGTGATTCGGCCAATGCGGGAAGGGCTTCGTTTATTCCCAGGTCATCATTTATTCCCCTGGCGGTTTCTGTTACCACATCTTCATCCTGATCCTGCAAAAACCGGGTTATCAAGGGGCTTTTCATTCTACGGAGTGCTACTACCGCAGCCAGCCTTACGGCCTTTGAATGGTGATCACCGAGTGATGCCAATGCCTGTTCATCTTGCAGCCGCGCCAGTGCTACCATGCCGGCATGCCGCAACCAGATATCCTGATCATTGTTTTTTTCCAACAGGTTCACAATAGCATTAAATGCGGGTTTATAGGCCATCCGGCCCAGCGCTTCTGTCGCGTGCAACTGCACTCTCAGTGAGGGGTGGCTGGTCAGGGGAACAATTGCTTCTGCCGCCTGCTGATACCTGACATCACCCAATATTTTGGCCGCCTGGGTTACAATTTCAGCATCTGAATCTGTCAATAGTGGAATCAGGGCATCTGCCTGTGAAAGATCATCTTTTCTGGCGATTTGTCCAATTCCCCATATCCCGTGCACTCTGGCCAGTTGATTGTCTGATTGAGTAATAGCTTCCATTAGTGGTTCAAGTCCCTTTTTACCGCGGGAGGCCAGCTCAAACTGTGCTTTTTGACGCACCCTCATATCCTGGTGACCCAGATGTTGTTGTAAATTTTCCTGAGAAAGTGGAGCGAAATCACCAGCCAACAGATCCTGAACTTCTCTTCGCAGTCCCCTGTTTGCCGCCTCATCGCTATCCAGTTTCCACACCCGGCCCTGACCCTTGGGACTCCAGCCGTCAATCCAGTCACTGAAATACAGCGCTCCGTCAGGTCCGAAATCCACGCCAGTCGGCAATACACCTCTAACCACCTCCCTGGTGCTTTCCATTTCGAAAGAGGCCCCCCTGGGAACCAGGGTAAATGCATGAAGCGGACTGTTTACCGGAGTACCTCTGAATTCAGCTACAAAAAAATGTTCATACCAGGATTCACTGAGCGCAGAACCCGGGTTATAGACCATGCCGGTAGGACCGTTCACATAGTTGGTAATGGGTGGTAAGAAATAAGCGGCCTGTCCAGCCTGATGCGGGACATGCATATTTTCGTCCATCCATACCTTATAGCTGTTGTTCTTGGGATCTGTATACTTACCAAACTGCCAGTTGATCCTCCATCCGGTATCCGATCCGTTGATCAGATAAACTACCCTCTCCCGTTCTCCCCGGTGGTCACCATCGTTATCTACGGAAATGAGGTTGCCATATTTGTCGAACACAAATTCATGGGTATTGCGAACACCGGCGGCATATACTTCAAAGTTGCTCCCATCTAGTTCCGAACGCACTACAACTCCCCGGTTTGGATACTCCCATCGGTTGCCTTCCTGGTCTACCACATTCATACCAATGTCTCCTATACCCCACCAAATTCGACCATCCGGTCCTATTTTTGCCCCTGACATTCCATGAGCGCCAAACCCAATATGCACCGCATAGCCATGACTGATTGATTTCACTAAGTCAGCAACCCCATCTTTATCTCGGTCGCTGGTCCTCCACATGTCCGGGCCCACCGCAA
Source organism: Bacteroidia bacterium (assembly GCA_030430675.1). GTDB lineage: Bacteria > Bacteroidota > Bacteroidia > Cytophagales > Cyclobacteriaceae > SZUA-3. The sequence goes on from JAUIKU010000266.1 coordinate 3,227, forward strand.
TAAATACCTCGCCGTTAAATGCCTCCAAACCATTGGCCACATCGGTGATCTCTTCGTGAAAATCCTCCAGGTACAGTTGGCTGCGATTAGCCAGGCCATCGCCGTTGGAATCTTCAATAAACCACACCTGCTCTTTTTCAACGGTAAGATCTTTCCAATCGAGCTGTCCGTCATTATTCAGGTCTTTGAGAAATTGTTCACCTTCCTGGTTGGTTTCCGAGAAAGTAGCCCTTAAAAAATCGCGGCGATCCTCTACTGTCCTAAAAGATATGGAAGCTTCCATCCAGTTGCGATGACTGCGTACGTCGAACTCGGAATTGGTTTGTCTGGTGGCCCATGTATAAAAAACCTTCCCGTGATCATCAATACTGATAGCAATCGGGTCATTGACCAGAGTATCTGAAGCCCACAGACTGAGTTGCAGCCCCTCGGCCACAGTTACCGATACCTTGTCCTGAATTTCTTGGGCGAGATTTTCAGCAAATTGTGGGTCAATTTCAACAACCTTTTCCGGGTACAGTGGTTCAATATTAGGCTTGCAGCAAATTATCCACAGGGGTAGCAGGCAGATAAAGCCTCTTTTTAACAAAATGGTAACAACAGGATATTTCATAGAATACCTTTCATTTGGTATTTTTAACTTCGAGTGAATTCATTGCAAACCAATGAATTTCGCTTTTTTACAGCCAGTAAAAATACGTATTAAATATTATCGAACAACTCACCAATTCAAACTATCATGCCCAAGCTTAATCCATACTTAACATTTAAAGGAAATTGTGAAGAAGCCTTTGATTTCTATAAATCAATTTTTGGCGGCGACTTTACCTACAAGGGACGATTCTCAGAAATGCCGGAAGATCCGGAATACCCGGTGCCGGAAGCAGATAAAAACAAGATTATGCATATCTCTTTGCCTATTGATGAGGATAGTGTGCTTATGGGAAGTGATACCGGGGGTAGCTGGGGGCCTGAGACGGTGATTGGCAATAACTTCTCACTCTCCATTACTGCCAATAATAAAGAAGAGGCAGATAGCTTTCATCAAAACCTGTCGAACGGCGGTACCGTTACCATGCCTATGGGAGACACTTTTTGGGGAGACTATTTCGGTATGTGCACAGACAAGTTTGGTATCAACTGGATGATAAGCTTTAACGCGGAAGAACAGTAACCGGCAATTGCCTGGGTATAACCACCTGCAATAGCCTGGGTGCACAGACACTGCCCAGAATCAAGCGATCTCTGTAAGAAACAGCAGCACTAATTCCGGACCCAATTTCTCCTGAATGCTGGAATATCCTGACTTTACTTTCAAGGTTGCTGTCAATCCGGTAAACCCTGGAAGGAGAATAGTTCTCCGGATTTGTCATGTGCTCGGATAAGGCCAGTAAATTAGGATGGGAGGCAACCAGAAGGCTCCCGTTAACCTCAACATTAAGATTGTCCAGGCCTCGGTCGACCAAAAGCTTGCCTTCCGGTTGTAACTGGTAATTTTCTAACACCCGGTAGGATTTTACCAAACCCGACAGTGATTCCGCTATATAGAGCTTTTGTTCCTGCTTGTTCCAGGCAATTCCGTTGGGGAATGCAAGGTTATCCACAACTTCCACAAATTGGGCTCCGTCATAGAATAGTACTTTTCCCGTTTTTCTGGCCAGGAAGGTATCGATAGCCCTGGTGCTGCGATTATGGCCCCTGCCATCGATGGTAACATAAAACCTTTTATTATCTACGGCAGCCAAATCATTTGGTGAAGTAAGCAGTGTACTGGAAATGGATTTAAGGTGGATCAGGGAGTCTTCGTCAACCTCAAATATTTCAACTGAATGGGTACCGTTACTTCGGTGGTTGTTGGTAAGAAGGTATCCATTCTCTTCGGTTCCAAGAAAACTCAATCCATGAGGATGAAAGTCCCGTGGTTCAGTGGACTTTAATTCAATCGCATGTAACGGTAATCTATTCAATGGCAGAAAATAAATTCCCCCTCTTTCGGGAGACTTGGAACAAGGATTGCTGCTGATAAAATAAAGCACCTCCCGCCCCTGGTCCAGGGCCAGGGCCTCAGGTCCGACGGATTCGGACAACACCTGGAACTGAACGCGGGCTTGGAGGTCGTCACGCTCCAGGTCACCAACACGGGGGATCGCCCGGTTCAAGTCGGCGCTCACT
>JAUIKU010000267.1 GCA_030430675.1 Bacteroidia bacterium
CCAGCCAGCCCGGAGCAGAAGGAATTCTATTTGTTAATGGCAGCCTGGCAGTGGGAACACGCTCCTGGCAATGACTTGCTGCGGATAATGATCTCCAGTTATCAAAAGCCCAATGCGGTGGAAATGCCACCGGATACCAAGATATGCGGCAATTATTCCAATACTGTATTGGCTACAATGGAGGCAAAATCAAAGGGTTTTGACGATGCCCTGTTGCTGGATGCGGATGGTTATGTCACCGAGGGCCCTGGAGTAAACTTTTTCTTTGAAAAAGATGAGGTTCTTTACACTCCGCCTGTGGGCACCATTATGCCCGGTATTACCCGTGCCACGGTTATTGGCTATGCCCGGGAAATGGGTTATAAAGTAGTGCAAAAGAAATTCAAAGCGGAAGAACTTATGGAAGCGGATACTGCATTTTTCACGGGGACCGCTGCTGAGATCGCCGGGATCAGGTCGATTGGAGGCCATGATTTTACCATGGAATGGGAAGAAAGCGTGGCTTATAGCCTGTTCCTGATGTATCGCCAGAGAGTAGTTAATAATGAATTCAGGGACTTTACCCTGGTTTAACGAATAAAAGTTTGGAACAGGAAATCAATAAATACAGTAAAAGACTCACCCAGGACAACACCCAACCTGCTGCCCAGGCCATGCTGCATGCCATTGGGTTAACCCCCGAGGATCTCGCCAAGGCGCAAGTTGGCATAGCCAGTACCGGTTATGAGGGAAACCCCTGCAATATGCATCTGAATGCCTTAGCCCAACAGGTGAAGCAAGGAGTAGTGGAAAAAGAACTTATTGGACTGGTGTTCAATACCATTGGGGTGAGCGACGGCATGTCCATGGGAACTCCGGGTATGCGCTATTCCCTGCCTTCGCGTGACATTATCGCCGATTCAATTGAAACGGTGGTCAATGCCCAGAGTTATGATGGTGTAATAGCGGTGGTTGGCTGCGATAAGAATATGCCGGGAGCCATGATGGCATTAGGAAGGTTGAACAGGCCTTCAATTGTGGTATACGGTGGTACTATTGCTTCCGGAAGGTATATGGACCGCAAGCTTGATATTGTTTCAGCTTTTGAAGCATTGGGTGAAAGATGGGCCGGCAGGATATCGGAGAAAGACTTTAAATGTGTAATACAGAATGCCTGTCCCGGCGCCGGTGCCTGCGGAGGGATGTACACTGCCAATACCATGGCTTCGGCATTGGAAGCCATGGGCATGAGTCTGCCTTATGGTGCTTCCAATCCGGCTTTAAGTGAGGAGAAAAAGCAGGAGTGCATACAGGCCGGGACCAGTATTTTCCAACTATTGCAGCAGGATTTAAAACCACGCGATATCGTAACTAAAACCGCTTTGGAGAATGCTTTTACCGTGGTAATTGCCCTCGGTGGTTCCACCAATGCGGTACTGCATTTGATGGCGGTAGCCAAATCGCTGGAAGTGGATTTCTCTTTGGAAGATTTTCAACGGATCAGCGATCGCACGCCCTACCTGGCTGACTTAAAACCCAGTGGCAAATACTTAATGGAAGACCTTCACCAGATTGGCGGCACCCCTGCTATTATGAAGTTATTACTGGAGCATGGATTTATCCAGGGTGATTGTATGACGGTCACCGGCAAAACGCTGGCGGAAAACCTGGAAGATTTACCGGGATTGCCTGAAGGCCAACCGATCATACATGCCGTTGGCGATCCCATAAAACCATCCGGCCATTTGCAAATACTTTATGGCAACCTGGCAACTGATGGGGCCGTTGCCAAAATCACCGGAAAAGAGGGCGAGCAGTTCACCGGAAAAGCCAGGGTTTTTGATAGCGAATTTGAAGCAAACCAGGGAATTAGAGATGGAAAAGTGAAGCAGGGTGAGGTAGTGGTGATTCGTTATGAAGGCCCCAGGGGAGGTCCCGGCATGCCGGAAATGCTGAAACCAACTGCGGCCATTATGGGAGCAGGACTGGGGAACAGTGTGGCACTGATTACCGATGGCCGATTTAGCGGAGGTACCCACGGATTTGTGGTGGGGCATATTACTCCTGAAGCGCAGCTGGGAGGGTTGATAGCTTTGCTGAAAGATGGAGATGTCATTACCATAGATGCCATAAAAAACAAATTGGAGGTGGATTTATCACCTGAAGAAATTGAAAGTCGCCGACAGGCATGGGAACCCCCGGTACTGAAAGAACAGCGTGGCATACTTTATAAGTATGCCCGGACGGTTTCACCGGCCTCGTTAGGTTGCATTACAGATAACTAGACCATGGAAACATTAGTGAACGGAAAGGAAACAATTACTCAAAAGAAGACCATGCCAGGCGCTGAAGCCGTGATATGTTCGCTGCTGGCCGAAGGAGTAGACACCATATTCGGGTATCCCGGAGGTGCCATCATGCCGATTTATGATGCGCTTTACAGCTATCAGGATCGAATTGAACATATATTGGTAAGGCATGAGCAGGGAGCGGTTCATGCGGCGCAGGGATTCGCCCGGGTGCGCAATGAAGTAGGCGTGGTGTTCGCTACTTCGGGACCTGGCGCCACCAACCTTATTACTGGGATTGCAGATGCGCAAATTGACAGTACCCCCTTGGTCTGTATCACCGGACAGGTTACTTCCGGCTTACTGGGTACCGATGCATTCCAGGAAACGGATGTAATTGGGATTTCCATGCCGGTTACCAAGTGGAATTATCAGATTACCGATGCCCGGGAGATTCCGGAGATCCTGGCTAAGGCCTTTTATATTGCCAAATCGGGGCGACCGGGTCCGGTGTTGGTGGACATTACCAAAGATGCACAGTTTGCTTCCATGGAATACGCTTACCAGAAGTGCACTGAAATTCGCACTTATCACCCGATTCCGGTAATAAAGCAGGACAAACTGAAAAAGGCCGCCGCCCTGATCAATGAGGCTAAAAGACCTTTCTTACTGGTTGGTCAGGGAGTATTAATAGCCCAGGCACAGGAGGTATTGAAAGACCTTATAGAAAAAGCACATATTCCCTCTGCCTGGACCATCCTGGGATTATCCGCCCTGGATAATGATCACCCTTTGAATATGGGTATGCTGGGAATGCATGGCAATTATGCCCCTAATGTTCTGACCAATGAATGCGATGTGCTTATTGCGGTGGGAATGCGGTTCGACGACAGGGTAACCGGCGATCTGTCCAAATATGCACGTCAGGCCAAGGTAATCCATATTGAGATTGATTCCTCTGAGATAGACAAGAATGTAAAAGCTCATGTACCGGTGATTGGCGATGCCAAACAGGTATTGGAAGCATTGTTGCCGCTGGTTAAGGAAAACGATCATCAACCATGGCTGGACCGGTTTCATGAATTACATCAAATAGAAGAAGAGAAGATCATTAATAATGATCTTTATCCGCAATCCAAGGGAATCCGTATGGGTGAAGTGGTACGACATATTTCCGAGGCCACCAAAGGTGAGGCAATTGTGGTTACCGACGTGGGCCAGCATCAAATGGTCACTTCCCGATACTACGGGTTCAAATCACCACATAGCAGTGTCACCAGTGGGGGGCTTGGTACCATGGGGTTTGCATTGCCCGCAGCTATGGGAGCCAAGGTAGGGAAGCCCGATCGACCAGTGGTGGCTATTATTGGAGATGGCGGCTTTCAGATGACCCTTCAGGAACTGGGCACTATTTTTCAGTACAATATCCCGGTCAAGATTGTGATCCTGAACAATAGTTTCCTGGGCATGGTGCGACAATGGCAGCAACTGTTCTTTGAGAGACGGTACTCGTTTACCGAATTAAAGAATCCGGATTTTACCGCCATTGCCCGGGGGTTTTCAATTGAAAGTCAGAAGGTTGGCGAGCGTGAGCAGCTGCCGCAGGCGATCGCACAAATGTTATCACATCCAGGTGCCTATTTATTGGAGGTTACCGTGGAAAAAGAAGAAAACGTATTTCCCATGGTCCCGTCAGGGGCTGCGGTGGCAGATATTAGAATGGAATAAGATGAGCAATACCAACAACGTGAAACTTGCATCGGAATTATTAGAAAAGGATCAGGAGAAAAGATCTTTTAATCTGTCCATACTTACCGAGAATAAGAGTGGACTATTAAATGCCGTTACCATCATCTTCACCCGGAGAAAGATCAATATTGAAAGTATTAATGTCTCCGAAACAGAAGTCGAAGGCGTGAGCCGGTATACCATAGTAATTGAGTCCACTCGCGAGCAGGCGGAGAAGGTGGTCAAAAGGATCCGCAAAGTGATCGATGTATTCTGGGCATTTGTCTATGAGAATGATGAGATTTTCTACCAGGAAATTGCATTGTACAAGGTGCCCACCAGGGCTTTCCTTAACGGTGACAATGCCGAACACCTGGTGCGCAACAACGGCGCTCGCATTCTGGTAATCGAAGAGGATTTTATTATAATAGAAAAGACCGGGCATCAACATGAGACCCGCGATCTCTTGGAAAAACTGAAACCGTACGGAGTACTGGAGTTTGTCAGGTCAGGCAGAATAGCCATGTCAAAATCCACCAGGCGTACGGATTTGTTCCTGCAGGAACTACATAATCACCATTAACAAAAATCGAATCTTAACACTAAATAGAATTAAAAAATGGCAAAGTTAAATTTTGGGGGAGTTGAAGAAGAAGTGCTGACCCGTGATGAGTTTCCTTTGGAAAAAGCACAGGAAATACTCAAGGATGATGTTATAGCAATTCTGGGGTATGGGGTACAGGGCCCGGGTCAGGCGTTGAACCTGAAAGACAATGGATTCAATGTGATCATTGGTCAGAGAAACCCGTCCCCTTCCTGGGATAAAGCGCTGGCAGATGGCTGGGTACCGGGAGAGAACCTGTTTTCTATAGAAGAGGCTTGTGAGAGAGGCACTATTCTGCAGTTTTTACTATCGGATGCTGGCCAAATTGCACTGTGGCCTACCGTTAAGCAATACCTGACCCCCGGTAAGACACTTTATTTCTCTCACGGGTTTGGTATTACCTTCAATGACCAGACCGGAATTATACCCCCCGAAGATGTGGATGTGGTGTTGGTGGCTCCCAAGGGATCAGGCACCAGCCTGCGGAGAATGTTTCTGGAGGGAAAAGGATTGAATTCCAGCTTTGCCATACATCAGGACTATACCGGAAAGGCCAAGGAAAGAGTTGCCGCTCTGGGAATAGGCATAGGCTCAGGATACCTTTTCCAAACCGATTTTAAGAAGGAGGTTTACAGCGACCTTACCGGTGAAAGAGGAACCCTTATGGGTGCACTGGCCGGTATTCTGGAAGCTCAGTACAAAGTTTTAAGAGAAAACGGCCACTCTCCCAGCGAAGCTTTCAATGAAACGGTGGAAGAACTCACCGAAAGTTTAATCCTGTTG
>JAUIKU010000027.1 GCA_030430675.1 Bacteroidia bacterium
GGCAACTACGATCAGGTCTACTGTTTTTGATTTCTGATTTTTGTTGGTGTGAGCTGAGCGCAGAAACAGAGATCAAAGATGACAGATCATTTAAATTTCTTGATCTCTCCGCTTTTTACCCTGGCCAGGTAACTTTTCAAGTCCCTGTTGATCTCAGGGGCCAGTATATACAATCCCAGTACATTGGGGAAAGCCATGGCAAAAATCATAGCATCACTGAAGTAAAACACAGAGGTAAGTGGCAAAACCGATCCGATAACGATAAATACGCAAAAGATCACCTTGTAGGCAATATCATTCAGATGGCTTTCTCCAAACAGATAGGTCCAGCTTTTTAATCCGTAATATGACCAGGATATCATGGTTGACAGGGCAAAAAGTATTACAGCAATCAGCAGTATATAGGGAAACCAGGAGATGGTTGAAGCAAAAGCCCTTGAAGTGAGAGAAACTCCTTCGGTTTCATTGGGGTCGATGGACCCTGTAATAATAATTACCAAGGCCGTCATAGTACACACTACTACTGTGTCAATAAATGGTTCCAACAGAGCAACAACGCCTTCACTAACCGGCTCATCCGTTCTGGCGGCAGAGTGCGCAATACTGGCAGATCCAACTCCTGCTTCATTGGAAAAAGCGGCTCGCTGGAATCCCACAATCAACACTCCTATCAGGCCGCCAGCCATGCTTTTTGCTCCGAAAGCGCCTGACAGAATTGATCCGAAAGCTTCCGGAATCATGGTAAAATTGGATAGCAGAATGAATAGTGCGGCAGCCAGATAGATGGCCACCATAAAAGGCACAATCTTCTCGGTAACCCTGGCTATACTCTTAATACCCCCGATTATTATCAATGCGACCACTGCTGCCATGGTAGCACCAAATATCCATTCACGGCCAAACAGGATACTACTTTCTCCACCAGTCACGCTGACCAACTGTTCAGTAGCCTGGTTTATTTGTGACATGTTTCCACCACCAAATGAGCCGCCCACACAAAAGACAGCAAATAACACAGCGCAAACCCTGCCCAATCGGCCCCATCCTCGTCTGCTCAACCCCTTACTAAGGTAATACATTGGCCCACCGGATACAGAACCATCCGCATGTACATTCCGGTATTTCACCCCCAGAGTACATTCTACAAATTTTGATGACATCCCCAGGAAACCTGCCAGGATCATCCAGAACGTTGCCCCCGGGCCTCCCAAGGAAACCGCGATAGCTACTCCGGCAATGTTTCCCAACCCCACCGTACCGGATAATGCCGCAGTAAGTGCCTGAAAGTGTGAAACTTCTCCGGGATCATTTGGGTCGTCAAATTTTCCCCTGACCACATCGATAGCATGTTTAAAGCCCCTGATATTTATGAAGCCCATATAAACGGTAAAAATGATGGCACCCAACAGCAACCAAATGATCACAAAGGGCATGGACACCCCATTGCCAAGCGGTACGGAGGTAAATATAAGATCACCAATTACGGTCCAAATATCCCGATCATCTGCTCCTGCTGATTCTTCAGCCTCCTGAGCAAACTGGGATAAACTGAGCAGCATAAATAATAATGACAGGGATAGTTTTTTCATGGATGCTTGGTTTTGATGCCGCGTAAATATTGAAATATATGCTGAATAGAGCAAATTTTGCAAGGGAAAGCCGGGTTTACCGGCAAGTTAATCCCAATTAGAAGCAGTAATTGCCAGTCCGGATTCAAAGCTATGGGGTGCATACCCCAGCTCCGTTTTGGCCTTCTCTATAATAAATCCGGTTTTCAAGGGTCGCTTGGCCGGCTGGGTAAATTCCTTCGAATCTGTTTTGGTAATAAGGGATTCGTCCAGTGAAAAATACCGGGCGGTAATTATAGCAATATCGTATGGAGTAAGCAGGTCTTCTCCGGAAATATGGTAAATGCCTGTGGCCTTTTTCCGGATCATCAGTAAGCACCCCTGCGCCAGGTCCTCAACCAGGGTGGGCGTTCTGAATTGGTCAGCCACTACCCGGATGGGACTTCCCGATTCCAGACTCTGCTTCACCCACAACATGATGTTTGATCTGCTATATCCAGGGGTGGCACCGTAAACCAGAATGGTGCGGGCAATCGACCAGTCGATTTTACTGTCGTACAGCAACTTCTCTGCTGCCCATTTGGATTGGCCGTAAAAATTTACCGGATTTGGTTGATCCTCTTCCCGGTACGGACCACTGGTGCCATCAAATATAAAGTCTGAGGAGATATGTAACAGGTGAGCTCCCACACTGGAGGCGGCCTCTATAAGATGTGCCACGGATACCACGTTGATCTCCCAACATTTTTTCCGGTCAGTCTCACATTGGTCTACCTGGGTCATGGCCGCACAGTTGACAATCACCGATGGTTCATATTCGGTCACAGCCCTGGTCACTGCTGCCCCATCCGTAATATTCAAGGAAAGAAAATCAACTCCTGGTGTACGTATGCGACTTGCACCCTGGGAGGTAGCCAGTAGATCCAAGTGGTTATCTGCCAGTAACTTAACCAGTTTTTGACCCAATAACCCGTTGGCCCCGGTAATGAGAATCCTCATGGCTTTTCCGGATATTGATAACCGTACAATTTAGTAATTTTCTTGCGCTTCATCTCCTCCAATTGTATTTCCAGGGTAATATCCTGTACAGGTTTATCCATATTATCCGTAGTCTGTTCAGCTATGGCATCAACCACTTCCATACCTGATACCACCTGGCCAAATACGGTATATTCATCATCCAGATGGGGAGCTCCTCCCTTGGTAGTATAAGCCTGTATCCGGGATTCAGGCATCTCCTTGGTAAGTGATATCTGAAATTCCTGTTCTATAACCGGTTGCAATTCCTGCATCTTCGCTTCTATTGCCTCAGTGTCTCCATTTTGCTGTAATTCAATAATTTCCTGTCGCAATTCCTGATATTCAGGAAGGCTCAACAATTCCCTCAGGTATTGATGTAACTTTCCCTGGTCCAGAGTCAGTTCCTGTTCTGTCCACACTTTTCCCTGAACAATGTAAAACTGACATTCACTGGATTTTCTTTGGGGATTATTGGTGCGAGCGGCCGCTACCGCTCCCCTTAGGTGTATGTTATGCGGTTTGATTTCCTCGGGAATCATAGCTTCCGCTGATGGGGCCGTGCCTTCCTTGGTGTTCACATCGCCACCCTGAATCATAAACTCATTGATGACCCTGTGAAAAGTGGTCCCGTCATAGCGGCCGGCTTTTGCCAGTTCAATGAAATTCTGCTTATGCAAGGGTGTTTCATCAAAAAGTACCAATTTAATTTCACCGTAGCTGGTCTTTATAGTAACCAGGTAATCCTTTTTAGCACCGCATGAGACGGCAATGCTAGTAAGCAAAACCACCGCAGCCGCTATACCAAATTTAATCTTCATTCTGATCTTGTTGTTTTTTTATATCCTGCAAAATTTCACGTCCCCCGGCATCTAAAACCTGTTCTGCCAGCGTGGCACCCAGTGCCCCGGCCTGATCATGAGTTCCCTGCTTCTCAAATTGAACCAGATGACGTCCATCCAAACTAACAATCCCTGCTGTCATTGATATCTTCTGGCCCGACAACCGGGCATGGGCAAATGCAGGTATACTACATCCCCCCTGTATGGTGTAAAGGAATGAACGCTCCGTCGTCAGACATAGTTCTGTTGCCGGATGATTGACAGCGTTCCGGATCTTATTTCTCAGCTCAGGTTCAATGCTGCTGCTTACTTCCATTGCCAAGCTTCCCTGTCCCACTGCAGGCACGAAGGTGTCCAGCGGAAAGTTGTATTGTATAAAATCTACCAGTTCCAGCCTGGATACACCTGCAAATGCCAGGACCAGAGCATCCATCTTCCCTGATTTTAATTTTTCCAGACGGGTCTGCAAGTTGCCCCGTACCGGAACCGCCACCGCTTTGGGATAGTGATGCTTTAGCAGGGCCACCCTCCGGGTCGAGGATGTACCAACAGTAATTGTCTGATCCAGATCCATTACTTGCTTATCGGATATCAATACGTCATGAGATTTTTCTCGTTGGCTGTAAGCAATAATCTCAAATCCCACCGGCAACTCAGAGGGCATATCCTTGGCACTGTGTACTGCCACATCTATGACCCCCATTGCCAATTGTTCTTCCAACTCTTCAGTAAAAACCCCTTTACTGCCAATTTTGGGAATGGGCACATCCATCATGCGATCGCCTTTGGTGTCCATTGAAATCAGTTCACAAACATGCCCGGCCAACTGCAGTTGACGCGCCACCCAATTGGCCTGCCAAAGGGCAAGCTTGCTGCGTCTGGTTCCGATCCTAATGCTTGGCTTCAAGATGCTGGAGGTTCAGGTTTTGAGATACATTAATCGAAAGGTCCAGGAATACCATTTTAGCACTGGCGTTCCGCTCCAAATGAAACAATGCCTGGGAAAATAACAGGGAAAGCGGTTCTATCTTTTCCGGAGTTACTACTTGTGAAAATTTCCTGACAAAGTCTTTTTCCTGCTCCGGTAATTTTAACAATTGGGAATCCCCATAATGAACCAACAGGGTGTCCCGCAACAGGGAAAGTGCGAATTTCAGTAAACCCCGCTGCGAAAGTTTGTTCATGCTGTGAAACTCGTCCGATCTTCTCACCAGTTCTTTCATGTTTCTGCCGTAACAAAACCGAAACCAATCTTTCGCGGAAGACACCTGATCCCCGGCCTGCTCAGAAGCCGTCCTAAAGGCTAGACGCAAATTTCCTCCTGATAATCTGGCCAGATGCGAAGCCCTTTCTTCAGGGATACCGGCAGCAATTAGTTGTTCTTCTATTTCCAGGTGATCGAAACTCCTGATGGCCACCAGTTGTGTCCTGGATAAGATCGTCCCCAGTAGTTTTTCACGATCATGAGCCACCAGGATGAAAACCGTATGTTCCGAAGGTTCTTCCAGAACTTTTAGCAACCCATTGGCAGCAGCGGGGTGCAGAAATTCCGGCATCCAAATAATTACCACCTTGTAGCGTCCTTCGAATGCCTTTAGCGAAAGCTTTTGAATGATACTGCGGCTTTCTTCTTTAGAGATATTCAGGTTCTTGTTTTCTCCCCCAAAAACCACACTCCAGTCGGAGATATCACCATAAACGTCACCTTCCAGAAACTGTCGCCATTCTTTCAGGAAGCTGTTACTCACTACGTCTTTCCCGGTGATCTTTTTGGTGCTGCTTACCGGAAATACATAGTGCACATCGGGATGAATGTATTTTTGATTCTTGAGACAAGAAGGACAACTTCCGCAGCTGTCATTTTCCCCGGGGTCCTCGCAATTCAGGTAACTGGCAAATGCAATGGCCATGGCCAGGTTGGCACTTCCCTCAGGCCCCAGAAACAGCTGAGCATGTGCGACGTGGTCCTTATTGGCAGCCTCAATCAGGCGCGCTTTCACGTGGTTCAATCCCTTAATGGTGGAAAATTGCATGGTACTAGCTCAACTCTTTCTGACGGTATGGCGCGGATAGGTTAAATATACTTTCATATATCTTTCTTTCTACATCATCAAACTTTAAAGATCTTCTCTCCATAACCTTGTCCATGGTTTCACAGGCTTTAAGAAAGTCGTATTCGAGACTATATTGTGTTCCACCCCAAAGGAAAGAAGGGACAAACTTCTTGGGAAAACCGGCACCATGGATATTGGCACAAACGCCAACCACGGTACCTGTATTTAACATGGTATTGATGGAGCATTTGCTGTGATCTCCCATGATGGTCCCGCAGAACTGCAGTCCGGAATCTATATAATCCCCTTCCAGATAGTTCCAGCAACGTACATTAGAATAGTTGTTCTTTAAATTTGAATTATTGGTGTCAGCACCCAGGTTACACCATGATCCAATCACGCTATTCCCGAGAAACCCCTCATGTGCTTTGTTGGTACTGTCTTGAAAAATCACATTCCCAACCTCACCTCCTATCTTGCAATATGGACCTATGGTAGTATTAAAACGCATTTTGCCACCTAATCTTAGTTGCGAATGCTCACAGATGCCAAACGGTCCCTGAATTATGGTCCCTTCCTGCACTTCTACATTTTTGCCTAGGTAAACGGGTCCATCCTCCGCATTGATGATGGCCGCCTTAATGGAAACGCCTTCTTCAACAAACACATTTTCCTTGTTGTAAATAACCGTGAAAGGGTCGGTAATGGGGTGACTTTCGCGGTCCCTGGTAACTCTGGTAAAATCCTGTTCGATCTGAGCACCATTATTCAAAAACAACTCCCAATTATATTTTATAAGAGTAACCGGCTGCTGATACTCGGTATAGTTGTCCCTTTCCGTAACCAGTTGCTCAATGCTTGAGATTTCACCATCCCTCCTGGCCAGCAATATGCCCTGCTGCTGCAGTCCTTCACCAGGCGAAAGATTTTTAATAGCTGAAACCAGATTGGGGTCCGGGCAAAGCGCCCCGTTGATATATATATTATCATTAGTCTGCCTGAGCCTGAATTTACCCTGCAGGTAGTCCTGAGTAAAAAACCCATGTGGTGTACCCAGATCATGGGACCACTTCTCTGCAATTTTTAATATACCAAACCGCAAGTCGGCGATGGGCCTGGTGTAGGTTAAAGGAAGCAGAGACAACCTGATTTCAGGATGATCAAACAACAAGAGATTCATACCGGCAAAAATAAAAAAGTCTCACAGAAATTTTGATCTGTGAGACTTTTTCAAAGTGCTTGTTGTGATTATTTCTTCTTATAACGGCGATTGAATTTCTCAACACGTCCAGCGGTGTCGACAAATACGCGTTTCCCGGTATAGAACGGGTGAGAGGCCGAACTTACCTCCACCTTTATTAATGGGTAAGTATTTCCGTCTTCCCATTTTATGGTCTCCTCGGATTTTATGGTGGACTTTGTCAAAAACTTGTAGTCACTCTGAGTATCCAAAAAAACTACTTCCCTGTATTCCGGATGGATGTCTTTTTTCATGATTACTAGGTATTAATTATGTATTTCCTGAAAAGGAGGCACAAATGTAAACAATGTGTTAGTCAATAACAACCTTTGGTAAGGCAATTAACCAGTCCATTATTGGTTGCAATATGTTATCTTGCGGGCTATGATTAGAATACTGGCCTTAGCGGCTTTGGCACATATCTGTACAATATGCATGTGGGCTCAAAGTACCAACGTCCCGCTTAACGCAGATTACTATCACCTGGTGCAGCGCTACGAGATTAAATCAGGGCACTTCGCTCCCGGGTTCCATAGCAACATAAAGCCTTATTTACGGTCGGATGTGGCAGATTTTGTGGATACGTTATATGCTTCCCCGCGCCCGGATAACAGGGTGGATCGGTTCAATTATCAATACCTGGCCAACGACAACTGGGAATGGTCGAAGCACGAGGACAACATCAGTAAGAAGCCGATCTTTAAGGCACTTTATAAGAACAAATCAGACCTTTTCTATGTCGATTCCAAAGATTTTGACCTGCATGTAAGCCCCGTCTTCCATTTTGGCTATGGAATGGAGAAAGGTCAGGACAATATATTCACAAATTCCAGGGGACTGGAAATCAGGGGAATGATAAGTCGTAAGCTAGGATTTTATACATACCTGGTGGAAAACCAGATGAGATTTCCGGCTTATGTGCGAGATTGGATAAATGACGACCGTTATGTAGTTCCCGGAGAGGGTTTCTGGAAAGATTTTAAAGATAATGGAGTGGACTTTTTTACGGCCAGGGGTTATATCAGTTTCAACGCCGCAAAGTTTATAAACTTCCAGTTTGGTCATGATAAGCAGTTCGTGGGCAATGGATACAGGTCGCTGGTTTTCTCAGATTTCTCAAATAACCACCTGTTCCTAAAGATCAATACCAACGTATGGAGGATACATTATTCCTTCATGGTTTCTGAGATGCGTGCCGATGCGCCGGGCAATGCCGGTGGTTCATTTTCGTCGGTGGATTATCCCAAAAAATACCTGGCGTTTCACCGTCTTGGAGTAAACATAACCGATCAATTAAACCTGGGGATTTTTGAATCCGTGGCCTTTGGTCAGCCCAACGATAGTACCGGTACTTCGTTTGAACTCGACTACCTGAACCCGATAATATTCTATCGAGCCATCGAACAATCCGGTGGCAGCCAGGACAACGCCCTGCTGGGAGCCGATCTCACCTGGAATTTTCTCAGCAGGTTTTCGTTGTACGGACAGGTAGTGTTCGATGAGTTTTTATTGGAGGAGGTAAAAGGTGGTAATGGTTGGTGGGGCAATAAGATCTCTTACCAAATGGGTATTAAGTACATAGATGTACTGGGTGTTAACAATTTGGATCTGCAATTGGAAGGAAATTTTGCCAGGCCTTATACCTATGCCCACATCAACAATTACACCAGTTATTCTCACTACAGACAGAGTCTGGCCCATCCGCTTGAGGCAAATTTTAAGGAGTTTGTAGCACTGGCGCGGTATCAACCCACCTCCAGGCTGAATCTTTCGGCTAAAATGATAGCGGCTAACTACGGAACCGATACCGACAGTACCAACTGGGGACAGAACATTTTAAAAAGCTACAATACCCGTGAAATGGATTACAATAATGAAATCGGACAAGGAGTGGCCACCGACCTGTTCTATTTCGACTTTACAGCATCCTACCAGTTGCGGCACAATCTTTTCATCGATTTTAATCAGATCTTTAGAAGCTTGAAAAGCGCGCTTCCTGAGAGAAATCAGGATAATACGGTTACTTCCATGTCTATCCGACTGAATATCGCCAGGCGTGAGCACGTATTTTGAAGTTAAGAGGTATTACCTTCAAATGATATCCAAAAGCATTAACTTGCAGCAATCAGTCGCAGGCGTTATCCAGTAATGAATACATACCTGAGAATTCTATCCTATGCCAGGCCACTAAGGCACCACATACCCCAGTATATATTATGTACACTTCTGGGCATCGTATTTGGCTTGATCAATTTTACCCTGTTAAAACCCCTTTTTGATGTAATTTTTGAGCAAATGGACATGGCGGAATTACAGGCCTTTTCGTCCAACCCTTCCTTCAGCCTTTCGCTCAAATACCTGGAACACAAGTTTTACTATCTGTTCATTTCATTTAGCGAGACCTTCGGTAAAATAGGCACCCTGGCCTATATAAGTGTGGTAATAATAATTGCCAATCTACTGGCTAACGTATTCAAATATATATCCCAAATAATTCTGGCAAAGGTGAGGGCCAAAACCGTTAAGAGGCTTAGAATGGCCATATTTGAAAAACTCACCATGTTGCATCTGGGGTTCTTCACCGATCAGCGGAAAGGCGATATCACCAGCAGGATCACCAACGACGTCCAGGAAGTGGAAAATGGGATTGTGCACTCCCTGCAGGTTATATTCAGGGATCCGGCTACCATCATAATCTACTTTGCCTGGCTGTTTTTTATGTCGTTTAAGCTCACCATATTTACCATTGTAGTCTTACCTATAGCCGGGTTTTTTATAACGGGCATTGTCAAAAAACTGAGGCGCATCGCCCTGGCAGGGCAGGAATCACTGGGCAGGATATTAAATCAGGTTGACGAAACCTTTACCGGAATGCGCATTATCAAAGCATTCAACGCGCGGGAGTATACACTAAATAAATTCGCCAGGGAAGTGAATCAGTATGCTGGAATTACTATTTCAATGGCCAGAAAAAATGAGCTGGCACATCCGGTATCAGAGTTCCTGGGTATTTTGGTAGTTGCCGGCATCTTGCTATTTGGGGGCAACCTGGTACTAAACAATCAGTCTCCATTGGATGGGGCGGCATTTCTTACTTACCTGGTGGTCTTCACCCAGGTTCTGGCGCCTTCCAAGGGGATAAGCAAAGCATACAGCAGCATTCAGAGAGCAATCGCCTCCGCGGAACGAATTTTTGAGATCATTGATACTGTCCCTGAAATAAAAGACCCGGTGGCAGGAAAGGCCGCTGCAAATTTTAAAGAATCCATCGTTTTCAAAGATGTGAGCTTTGCCTACGACAATGAGCAAGTGCTGAGTAATATTAATCTGAGTATTCCCCGAGGCAGTACCGTTGCGCTGGTTGGTCCATCTGGCAGTGGCAAATCAACCCTGGTTGACCTGATCCCCAGGTTCTATGACCCTACCAAGGGAGAAGTATTACTGGATGGAATTTCAATCAAGGACTACCGTTTGACGGCAATTCGTGACCTTATGGGAATCGTTAGCCAGGAATCAATACTGTTCAATGATTCGGTGTTTAACAATATTGCTTTTGGTGCTGAAAATGCCAGTGAGGAAGAAGTGATAAAAGCGGCAAAAATCGCCAATGCCCATGAGTTCATTCTCAAGCTGGAAAATGGTTACCAGACGGAAATTGGAGAAAGGGGAAGCAAATTATCCGGGGGCCAAAGGCAGCGGCTGAGCATTGCCCGAGCGGTGCTCAAAAATCCTCCGATCCTGATTTTGGATGAAGCTACTTCGGCACTGGATTCCGAATCAGAGCTCCTGGTCCAGGAAGCATTGTCCAATTTAATGATGAATCGAACGTCGATCGTAGTGGCCCATCGCTTGAGTACCATACAGAATGCTGATGAGATTATCGTATTGCAGGAAGGCAAAATCCTGGAACGCGGCACCCATCATCAATTGTTGGATAAGGGAGGGCTTTATAAAAAACTTAACGCTATGCAAGCCGTATAATTATCACACCAATGAAACGCTTAAAATCCATTTTCAACACCTTGTATTTCGCCTACTTGATAATCTCCATACTGCTGTTCATTTTCAGGGATGGATTGTATCAGCAAATGGAGCAGGAGTTTCTTTCCAGGTTCATAAACTTTTGGCTGATACTGGGATTTGTTTTCTTTATAGCGATTTGGATTATACAAGCGGTGCAGATCGGTTTTATGAAGAAAGATGTTGAGGAATTGGAAGCCAAAGTACTGGAGCTGAAAGGAAAACTGTACGATTTTAGCAGCAAGCCTGAACCTCCGACTTTCAAAACTCGCGAAACACCGGATCCATCAAAAGAAAATCCCTTGTAGGGTTGTTTAACGGTTAACAGTTTTAGATGCTTTTGGCGAAATCATTCGGTTGCGCCCTCCTCGGTGTAGATGCCAGCCCGGTAACCATTGAAGTCACTCTAAACGAGGGGCATAAGTTTTATATGGTGGGCCTGCCGGACAGTGCGGTAAAGGAAAGTCAGCACCGGGTAGTATCGGCCATCAAATTCCACGGGTTTCGTATGCCTTTTAAAAAGGTAGTGGTCAACCTGGCACCGGCAGATGTAAAGAAAGAAGGATCTGCCTATGACCTTCCCATTGCTTTAAGTATTCTTCAGGCCACACAACAATTGCGATCGTCCCTTTTGGACAAATATGTAATCATGGGAGAGTTGTCTCTGGATGGACGATTAAGACCGGTCAAGGGGGTACTTCCCATAGCCATAGAGGCCAGAAGGCAGGGGTTTAAGGGATTTGTATTGCCCCGGGAAAACAGCCGGGAAGCTGCCATTGTTGATAACCTGGATATAATTCCACTGGACAACATCAGGGATGCGGTGGATTTTTTTGAAGGAAAGCTGACCATTGAACCTCTGGCATCTGATACCCGGGACATATTCTACCACAATATCAACAATTATCAGTTCGACTTTGCTGATGTACAGGGTCAGGAAAGTATAAAGAGGGCGCTGGAAATAGCCGCGGCAGGAGGGCACAATGTGATCATGATAGGGCCTCCGGGCGCCGGTAAAACCATGTTGGCAAAGAGGCTTCCTTCTATTTTACCGCCTCTTACATTGCACGAGGCCCTGGAGACCACCAAGATACATTCTGTGGCAGGCCTGTTGTCGGAAAATGCCTCCCTGATCACTACCCGGCCCTTCAGAGCACCTCATCACACAATAAGCTATACCGCACTGGTTGGGGGTGGGGGCGTACCACAACCCGGAGAAATATCGCTGGCCAACAACGGTGTCTTATTCCTGGATGAATTGCCTGAGTTTCAAAAAAAAGCACTGGAAGTACTGCGACAGCCACTGGAAGATCGTAAGGTTACCATTTCGAGGGCCAGGTCCAGTATTGAATACCCGGCGAATTTCATGCTGATAGCCAGCATGAATCCCTGTCCCTGCGGATACTACAATCATCCTGAAAAAGATTGTGTATGCGCTCCCGGTATGGTTCACAAATATTTGAGCAAAATAAGTGGTCCCCTGCTTGACCGGGTTGATCTGCACGTGGAAGTAACCCCGGTAGCTACTAATGATATGATGAAACTTGAGGATGCGGAAAATAGCAAATCCATTCGAGAGAGGGTCATCAGGGCCAGGGAAGCGCAAAGTACCCGGTTTCAAAGTAACCCGGAAATATATTCAAATGCAATGATGTCCACCAGGATGGTAAAAGAATTATGCACTATAAATCAGGCGGGTGGAAGTTTACTTAAAAAGGCGATAGACCGCCTGGGGTTATCTGCCCGTGCCTACAGCCGTATTCTTAAAGTCTCCCGGACCATTGCAGACTTAGCGGGAAGCAGGGAAATAAAAGTCGAACATCTGGCCGAAGCCATTCAATATCGCACCCTGGATAGAAATTCTATCTACGGCTAAATCGTCAGTTGACGACTGTATCAGGTCACTGAAATCAATTAGAACCCCGCCTGTTAAGACAGTAAATCCTGCGATTTCGAGTTCAATAATCCCCATTTGATCACACATGTAAGGTTTTATCCGTTCTGTAACATTTTATCAGGTTACTATCAATGATACCACGGGATTAACGAATACTCTTTGATGAGTGTATTTTTTAACAAATACCGTGTTTATGATTACACCCTTACAATACTTCAACATAAGGCGGGGCTTTTTCACATTGCTGCTGGCTACCACCAGCATCTCTTTCCTTTGGGCAAATGGAGAAAACCCTTGTCAAGCTATGGCCGCTGAGGGAGCCGGGCACGCAATATGGCTCAGCAACTATCAGAACGGTAAACATGCCAACTATTTCTTTGACCAACAAGGCGGACACCTGGTTGAGAATGAGGATGGGACCGCTCATGTATACGGTACCATTTACAACAAGAAGAACCCTAACGATCAGTGGGAAGTAGCACTTTACTTATCTGATCGTATGACTTGGGATGAATGGTCGGCCTTAGGAAGAAAATATAAGGACCAAAACAACAAAGCCGGAGACTTGTACAAGACCTGGTCTTATTACATTATGGACCCCGATCAGGAATCAATACTAACGGGAAAAGGTGATAATGCTGGCAAACTGGTTCCCATTGTAAACAACCCTGTTGACTATACCTATGGATTCCAGATAGGTCAGGCTGCCAATGACAAAAACGAAAACTTTGGACTATCAGGATGGTTTCTTTACTTCCTGGACGGTGATAAACCTAAGCAGGGAGATTTTAATTTTGACCTTAGTTGTCCCAAGACTAATGACCCACCTACAACCGACTGTCTGGCCGCCGCTGCTGCCGGCGGTGGTCACGCCATGTGGGTCTCACAATATTCAAATGGCAAAAATGCCCAGTTCCAGTTTCTGGAAGGCGGCTCAGTAAAACAGTTTGACGATGGCACCGGCCATATTAGTGGAACGGTTTATTTGCCGGATCATCCGGAAGATAAGTGGGACATAGACGTATGGATGACTGCTGCTAAAAACTGGACAGAGTGGTCTGCCACCGGTGGAGGATACAAGGGCAACCCCAGTATCGTAGGAAATATGTACAAAACCTGGACCTATTATATTCTGGATGTAACCAAGGATAATCGACTAATAGGCAAAGGCAAGAATGAAGGAGAGGTAGTTTTTGTACAGCATTATCCGGCCGGATACGAGTATGCCGTTCAGGTGGGAAAAGCAGCAAACGACAAAAATGGAAATTACGGTTTGTCCGTATGGTTCACTTATGAGCATAATGGGAAATTGATGAGGGGAGACTTCAACCTCGACCTTTCCTGCGAAGCCGAAGAGCCGGAACCGGATTGTGATGTTAACGAATTAGCCGCCAATATGGATGTACAGGATGTTTCCTGTGCCAATGCCCAGGACGGCAGTATTAAAATAGAGATTATCGGTGGAGTGGCACCCTTTACCTTCGCCTGGTCAAATGGGGCTACCACCCAAGACATTTCGGCTCTAGGAGGTGGCAATTATTCTGTCACGATCACCGATGCCAATGAAGGTACTCTGCAACTTTCAGGAACAGTATTTGAGCCAACTCCTTTGTCAGTTATGGGGCAGGTGAGCCCGCTATCCTGTGGCGCCACCAATGGCTCTATCACACTGGATGTTTCCGGAGGTACTGCTCCGTTTACCTACAGCTGGTCAAATGGCAGTAACGATAAGGATTTGATGGGTTTGACTGCCGGAAGTTACCAGGCTACGGTTACCGATGCCAATGGTTGTTCCATTACCGAAGACTTTACCCTTTTGGCAACATCAGATATCACCGCATCGATTGTTACCAATAGTTGTAATGATGGTTTTCTGTCTGCAGATATCATTGGAGGTGTTCCTCCGTATACCTATAACTGGTCTAACGGGGAAACCACCAAAGACATACGCGTTACAGAAGCTGGTACCTACCAGGTAACAATAACGGATGTAAGCGGATGTAGCACCACCGCCAGTGAAACCATCGGCAGTCCAACAATTTTGGATTTAGCGGTACAACCCATCGTACCCTCTTGTGCCGGCAACAGCGACGGTGCCATCGATTTGACGGTTAGTGGAGGTCTGGCTCCCTACAGCTACAGCTGGTCTTTTAACAACTCTGAAATCGCAACTTCGGAAGATCTTAATGGAGTTGCTTCAGGAAAATATACTGTAACCGTTACTGATGCTAACGGCTGTGCCAACGTTTTGGAATATTTCCTGGCCAATCCAACCAGCATATTCATTTCCGAGTCTGTAGAATTGATTCGTTGTGACGGCAATGGAATGGATGGTGAAATTGATATCAGGATCTTCAATGCAGCGGCGCCCTACTCGGTCGAATGGACCAGGAGTTCTACCGCTGGCATCTTCTCTACCGAAGAAGATCTGACCGGATTAGGTCCGGATGTCTATACATTGACGGTAACTGATGCCAATGGTTGTCAGGCAACCAAGACTGTTGAGTTGGTAGCACCTGAAGATTTTCAGGTCGACCTCACCCAACAATATTGTGGAGATGGAAGGATCTGTCCTACCTTGAGTGGTGGCAATGGTCCTTTCAACTATCAGTGGACTGGTCCCAATGGTACCATCACCACCATCGACGGTTGTATTGATGCTACCGAAGCCGGAGACTATACCGTCCAGGTAATTGATGCTAATGGTTGTGTTAAAACCGCCACCATCAATATCGGGGCTCCCAATCCTTCTTTGCAGGCTACTGTAACTTCAACGGAGCCTAGCTGTCCCGGAGCCAGTGACGGAACCGCTGCTGTATCTGTCAGCGGGGGAGACGGTAACTACTCCATATTGTGGTCAACCGGAGCCAATACACCTTCCATCACAGGTCTTTCAGCGGGAACTTATACCGTGAAAGTCAATGATGGCAATGACTGCCAGCAATTCAGAGCATTTAATATTCAGGATCCCCAGGGACTTGAAATCACTGCAGCCCAGATTACAGAAGTTAGCTGTAACGGTGAAATGGATGGCAGTATCGATATCACAGTAGTGAACGGAACTGCTCCATACACTTACCAGTGGTCCAACGGAGCGGCCACGGAAGACCTGGCGGCAGTAGGAACCGGTTCTTATGATGTTACCGTAACCGATGCCAGCGGTTGTAGTGTGGTGATGAGTTATGATATTTTGGTTGATCCCAACAACACCAACTGCGACAACGGTAATGGTGATGGTGGTAACGACGGCGGCGACGGCGGTGATGGCGGTAACGGAGATGGAAATGGCGACGGAAACGATGACCCTTGTATCAGAGATTGTAATACCTGTGACGGTAAGATCACTGAACTTACATTGAAATATCTTGGTGATGAGGCCAATGCCACCATTACCGTAAAACAAAAGAATGGCGGTCAGATAGTATTTGATGAGGTAGTTGCCCCTGAGGAGGAGTTTAGCTTCAGCGGGACTGATACCAAAGGTACTCTTACTTCGGAGATTATCATCACTATCAACGGATCGGAGGAAACGACAATTCACACCAGTTGTTCACAACCTATTGGACCTGGTCTGATCGCAGGTGAATTTGAAGTAGTGGCCGGTGAAAGTAGAAATGGTGGCCCATTGTGTCCGGTTGAGCCTGATACGGAGCAGGAAGAAGAAGATGAGCAGGAGGTTGCTCCTCAGGGTGAGGATTGTGCCACTTGCCATGAAACTCAACTGATCTCTATCTCTGAAACAGATGCAGGATGTATTACCTATACTCTGGAGGTTACCAACAACGGAGCGTGTGCCCATGCCCTTTCACACTTCAGTGTTCGAATCCCTTGTGGTATTGTGACTGAGGCCAGCAACTCGGAAGGTTGGAAGATGGAGTTAAATGCAAAAGATCCTGCTACCAACTTATATGGACTTAAAGTTGATGATATCCATGGATTTGGCGAAAACGGCAACGAAGGTTCGTTTACAGTCACCTATACGGTTTGCCCCAACCAGGATGAGACCTGTGTTAAGGAGTTGAAATCAGATAACATCATTGTTGGGTATAAAGCCGCACAATGTGCCAAGATTGAAACTGTTGGGTTGAACGACCAGGTGGCCAACTTTGAGCAGCCCAAGGACGATACACCGCTTACCTTTATCAGGTTCAGTGTATATCCTAATCCGGTAGAGTCCAATAGCTCAACTGGCCTGAAACTGGAATTGGAAGAAGCAAATATTGGTGAGTTACTAAATGTTAAAGTACTGGAATCTACGGGAAGAAGCATCTATGCCGAGCGCGTAGAAGTTACCGGGGATAAACAAGTTTTACCCCTGAAAATGGCTGGATTGACACCTGGTATTTACTATGTAACTATCACCAGCCATCACAAGGTTTACTCGGAGAAAATAATCGTTAAATAGTGTAGTAGATATTTAAGATTAATCCACCTTGTGGTTATCTCGAAAGGCGAGTGGAGAGTTATCTCAAAGCTCGCTTTTTTTTATTTAGCAAGAGTATGGAGTGTAGAGCATACAGGGGGCAACAGGATAGAGGTAGTTAGTGGCAACAGGATACAGGGTAGAGCATAAGAACTGTATGCTATTCCCTGTTTCCCCCTGCTATAACAAAAAAGGACGCCATTGGCGTCCCCGGTTTTTCATATTTTGGTTAATGTATATTTTACTGTAAAGCGGATAGTTGATTATCTCCGCATTACAGGCTGGGCTAATGTATACGAACCGGAGGCAATTAGGGTTCCGGAATTAATGATTTGTTAATCTGCAGGCTCAGTAAAAAAACTTTCCTCAGAGACTCTAAAGCCAGAATGGTTTATTCATAAAAACCTTGGTTAATCCAGAGGTTCATTTACTTAATTGAGTGACTAACAATCTCCTCAAGGTTCTCTTTTAGGACATAAGTTATTCCATCGATTTTAACGTATTGATTAGATACTCTCACCCTAAAATTGCAACTAGATCCTGATATTTCCAGCCAACACTTCGGCAAAAACGTCATTGGTTCCTTTTTCCTTTTCTCCAATACCTTCTTGATATTACTTAGACTATCGGAGTCAACAATTGTAAAATTCAAATCGTTTGATTGAACCAATATGTTCATAATATTACAATCCATTGGATAATCTTTAAACCCGTCTTGTAAAGCAACAAACAAGGGAAATAAAAAGCAGATAGGATATTCTTGTTCGCATCAGTTTCCTGGTCTAACTCACCTATTTCGAATGGAGTTTCTTAGATTAGACTAGGCCAGCGCGGATAATTTCCGGAATGAAAGGGCCGTAAGGGGGGAATTTGAACTAATAAAAAAAGGACGCCGAGGCGTCCTGGGTAATTTGGTTTATTTATGGCTCGGCAACTACCGAAACTTTACTGGAAAGCAGACAGGCTATATCTCCACTTGATCCAGGTTGACGAATTCTATATTATTATCAGCAAGAGTTATGCCAACTATAGAATCCTTGTTGATTTTTCCTGCCAAAATATCCTTTGACAAGGCATTCAGCAGTTCTCTTTGCAGTACCCGCTTCAACGGCCGGGCACCGAACTGTGGATCATAACCCAATTCTGCCAAATGTTGCAGTACCTTTTCATCAGCTTCCAACCTAATACCTGACTCTTGCAATCTGGCTTGTATTAATCCAAATTGGATGGATACAATCTTTGTCATATCTTCTTTGGAAAGGGGCTTAAACATGATAGTCTCATCTATTCGATTGAGAAACTCAGGTCTCATCGACTGTTTAAGTAATTCAAAAACCTGCTGTTTTGTTTTTTCAACCACCTCTTCCTTATTGCTGTCCGTCAGCTTTTGAAAGGATTCCTGAATGATATGAGACCCGATGTTGGTTGTCATTATGATAATGGTATTCTTAAAATTGGCAACACGTCCCTTATTGTCAGTCAACCGTCCGTCATCGAGCACCTGCAACAGAATATTGAACACATCCGGATGCGCTTTCTCAATTTCATCCAACAGGATTACCGAGTAAGGCTTGCGGCGTACCGCTTCCGTCAGTTGTCCGCCTTCATCATATCCTACATAGCCGGGAGGTGCTCCGATCAATCTGCTGACAGCATGTCTTTCCTGGTATTCGGACATATCGATACGCACCATGGCATTCTCATCATTGAAGAGGAACTCTGCCAGCGATTTGGCCAATTCGGTCTTACCCACTCCGGTTGTTCCCAGGAAAATAAATGATCCGATTGGTCGCTTGGGGTCCTGGAGCCCGGCCCGGCTGCGTCGTACAGCATCAGACAATGCCTCAATCGCCTCATTTTGACCAGCCACTCTTTTGCGTAACTCTTCCTCAAGATGTAGCAATTTCTCACGATCACCCTGTAACATTTTGGAAACTGGTATACCGGTCCACTTCGCTACCACTTCGGCAATATCTTCCGATGCTACTTCCTCCTTGAGCAATGAACCGGAAGCATGCAGCTCCTGAAGCTGTTCCTGCAAGCTTTCCAATTTTTCTTCACCCTCTTTAATTTTTCCATATCGCAACTCCGCCACCAGACCGTAATCTCCACTGCGCTCCGCCTTTTCTGCCTGTAGCCGATACTGCTCAATGTCTTCCTTCACCTGCTGTACCGATTGGATGATGGATTTTTCATTCTCCCATTTGGCTTTCAAGGTGTTTCGCTTTTCGGTCAGCTCCGCTATCTCTTTGGAAAGTTGGGTCTCTTTTTCTTTATCCTTCTCTCTTCTAATGGCTTCCCTTTCTATTTCAAGCTGCATGATCCTTCGTTGTAGTTCATCCAGTTCCTCTGGCAGTGAATCGATTTCAATGCGCAATTTCGAAGCCGCTTCATCCATCAGGTCAATGGCCTTATCCGGCAAATAACGATCTGATATGTATCGATGAGATAGTTCAACTGCCTTTATCACGGCATCGTCCTTTATTCTTACCCCGTGATGAAGCTCATATTTATCTTTAATACCCCTCAATATGCTGATGGAATCCTGGACTGAGGGTTCATCTACTACAACTGTTTGGAAACGTCGCTCCAGTGCCTTGTCTTTTTCAATATACTTCTGATATTCTTTTAATGTGGTAGCTCCTATGGCATGAAGTTCCCCACGGGCCAATGCAGGTTTCAGTAAGTTAGCCGCATCCATGGCGCTCTCCCCTCCCGAACCGGCTCCGATCAAAGTATGGATTTCATCGATGAACAGAATAATCTCCCCATCCGAGTCCGTCACTTCTTTTATTACCGCTTTCAATCGCTCCTCAAACTCACCCTTGTACTTGGCTCCGGCTACCAGTAAACCCATATCCAGGCTGATGAGGGTCTTGGTTTTAAGATTTTCAGGGACATCTCCGTCTACAATACGCTGTGCCATGCCCTCAACAATTGCAGTTTTACCAACTCCGGGCTCTCCTAACAGCATAGGGTTGTTCTTGGTTCTCCGTGACAGGATCTGCAGTACCCTGCGAATCTCTTCATCACGACCAATCACCGGGTCAATTTTGCCCTGTCGTGCTAACTCATTGAGGTTCTTGCTGTACCGCTGTAATGATTGATATTTACCTTCGGCATTTTGGTCTGTGACCCTGCTTCCACCCCTTAACTCTTTGATCACTTTGATCAGATCTTTTGCGGCATAGCCCGCGTCCTTCATCAGTTGACTTACCTTATCCTTGCCTGCCATAAGTCCTAACAGCAGGTGCTCAATGGCTACATATTCATCCTGAAATTCCTTCAAATAGCCAGTGGCCTTGGTCAAAACCGCGTGACTGTCATTTGACAAATAGGGCTGCTGTCCCGATACCTTGGGGTAAGACTGCACAATTTCCTCTAATTTGCTCTCCAGCAAGGCCGTGTTAATGTTCAATTTTTTATTGATAAATGAGATCACATTCTCATCGGTCCCCAGGATTGCCTTAAGCAAATGCCCGGGCTCAATGCCTTGTTGCTGGTTACCCAGGGCTATTTCCGTAGCCTTCTGAATGGCTTCCTGGGATTTTATGGTATAGTTGTTCAAGTTCATTTTTCCTTGTTCTAGGTTTTTCTTCGTTGTCTATTTCCTGATATCAAAATGTAATCCATAAGAAATTTGATGATCAATTGCTGCAATAATGGCAGTTTAATTGTGAATTATTTGAATTTATGTGTCAATTTGTCGGTATTTTCTGATACCCTGAAATGCAGTTTATGGTATCTTGCCAGATGAGAATATCCCGTTAAACACTGCCTATGAAAGCCCAATCCCGAAGAAATTTCCTGGCTAAAGGTTCGTTGGCCCTGGCGGCCGGTACCAGTGGCCTGGCCATGGCCTGTCAGGACAAGCAGAAGAAAGCCGTAAATACTCCCTATATCAATTTCAATAATACTTTTGAGTGGAAAATTACCACCACCTGGCCCCCGAATTTCCCGGTAGTAGGAGAAGGTTGTAATCTGCTGGCCCGCTGGATCGACGAGATGTCCGGTGGACGTTTGAAAATAAAAGTATATGGAGGTGGTGAACTGATTCCCTCCCTGGAAAGCTTTGAGGCGGTAAGTAACGGCGCTATTGAAATGGGACATGGGGGTGCTTATTACTGGGCCGGAAAGTCACCTGCTGCCCAGTTCTTTTCAACGGTTCCTTTTGGTATGAACGTAAACCAGATCAATGCCTGGATCCAAACCGGTGGCGGGATAGAACTTTGGGAAGAGCTCTACGATCGTTTCGATCTTTTGCCTATACTTTGCGGCAATACCGGGGTTCAGATGGGTGGCTGGTTTAACCGGGAGATCAACTCTATCGAAGATTTGCAAGGCTTGAAAATGAGAATTCCCGGCCTGGGAGGAAAGGTATTTGCCAAAGCGGGAGGTACGGCACTTTTGGTAGCCGGAGGTGAAATCTATACCAACCTGGAACGAGGTGTAATCGATGCCACGGAATGGATCGGTCCCTATCACGATTATCTGATGGGATTCCACGAAATTGCCAAGTATTACTATTATCCTGGATGGCATGAACCGGGTTCCGCTCTGGAACTTATAGTGAACAAGACAAAATTCATGTCGTTACCCAGTGACCTTCAGGCGATCATCCGAACCGCGGCAGCCCGCAGCAACAACTGGATGATGTCTGAATTTAACAGTAAGAACATGGTTTATCTGAATAGGATATTACAGGAAGGAAAAGTAGACCTCAGGTCATTTCCGGATGATGTACTGGACAAACTGAGAACGCTGACCACAGAAGTGCTTGAGGAGCTAGTGGAAGAGCATGAGGACTGTCGCAAGATTTACCAGTCATTTGACAAGTTCCGTCGTGATATAGCCTTGTGGTCAACCCTTAGTGAGAAAACCTATTACGAAAAATTGATGACCAGCTAACTGCCTACCCACCGGGGAAACCAACTGATTATTTCAGGGAATAAAACCACCAGAATGAGAAAGATCATCTGCATGAGCACAAAGGGTATGATGCCGCGATACAACTGCATGGTAGTTACCTGGGGAGGTGCCACCCCTTTCAGGTAGAATAAGGAAAACCCGAATGGCGGCGTCAGGAATGAGGTTTGCAGGTTAAGCGCAATCAATATCCCCACCCAGATCAGGTCGATACCCAGGGCCAGGAAAATAGGTGTTACTACCGGAACAATTATGAAAATTATCTCGATAAAATCGATAAAGAATCCGGCAATGAATACCGCAATCATCACCAGTAATAAAAAGGCCGTGGGCGATAACTGTGCCTGTTGAATCATTGCGATCAAGTATGTATCTCCTTCCAGGCCGCGAAATACCAGTGAGAAGGCAGTAGCTCCAACCAAAATAATGAAAACCATGCTGGTCAAATGGGTGGTCTCCCTGGCCACCTCTCTTAATATTTTCAGGTTGAATTTACCCTGGGCCACAGTAAGCAATGTCGCACCTCCTGCACCCACAGCGGCCGCCTCGGTAGGTGAGGCAATACCGGCGAATATTGATCCTAATACCGCCAGAATCAATAGAAATGGCAGCAGGAAAGCCTTGAATACCTTGGTATACATGCCTTTCTCCCGAAAGCGGGCAATCTCCTCTTCTGGCATACTCGGTACGGATGATGGCTTAACCAGGCTTACCAGCACAATATACAAGGCATATAACAATACCAGGATGATCCCGGGCACTACCGCTGCCATGAACAGATTACCTACGGAAACATTAAGTACACTACCCAGCAAGACCAATACCACGCTAGGTGGTATGATCTGACCCAGGGTCCCGGATGCGGCAATGGTTCCGGTGGCCAGCTCGGTGCTGTAGCCTCTCTTGAGCATAGTGGGCAAACTAATCAGGCCCATGGTGATAACAGTGGCACCCACTATCCCGGTAGAGGCAGCCAGCATGGCACCCACTACTACCACCGCCATGGCCAATCCCCCTTTAAATTTTCCAAAAAGCAGTGCCATGGTTTCCAGCAAACTCTCCGCTATGCCGGACTTCTCCAGCATCATACCCATGAAAATGAAAAGTGGAACAGCAATCAGCACGTAATTCCCCATGGTACCAAAAACCCTCAGGGGCAACAAATAGAAAAAGTCCGCCCCGAAGGTAAACAGCCCAAAGATTATCGAGATACCCCCCAGGGTGAATGCCACCGGATATCCGGCCAATAGGAATATGAATACCAAAGCGAATAATACCAGGGCCAGGGCTTCACTCACAGCTTCTTGATTTCACTTGCCGACCCCAGCAAGGTCAGAATACTTTGAAAAGCTAGGCTTAGGGCCTGAATAAATAAAAGTACGAACCCCACCGGAATTGCCGCTTTAATCAAATACCTGGCAGGCAAACCTCCAGGGTCCGGAGAGGATTCGGAAAGCTGCAGTGAGTTGCTCACGAAATCGATGCCTTCTGCAATCAAGATCCAGCACAGGGGTAACAAAAACAATAAGGTACCAGCCAGATTAATACCAGCCTGGACCTTTGGAGAAAAGCGACTGTAAAGCACATCTACCCTGACGTGTCTATCGTGTTTTAGTGCATAGGAAGCACCTAACAAAAAGATTAACGCGAAGATATGCCACTCAATCTCAAAAATAGCTACTGAAGAGGAGTTGAACAGATAGCGCATGATCACGTCATAACAAATTACCAGCACCAACAGTACAGTCAACCAGGAGACTGATCTGCCAAAGAACTCAATAATGCGGTTGGAAAAAGATATATAGCGCTCCAGCAAGTTGACCATTGGGGTCCGTATTTGAATTATGGTTCCGGGAAATATCCTATATGCTTTCAAAACCCGGTGAAAGCAAAATAGCAAATTATTTTCACTTAGCTGGAAATGACCGTGGTGGTAATTGTATCTTTGCATCATGGCAGTGAAGGGCGTCAAACGGGATATTCGCAAACAATCAATGGAAGAATTGATTTCCTTCTTTGAGAGTAAGGGGGAAAAGGCTTTCCGTGGGAAGCAGGTGTTCCAGTGGCTTTGGCAAAAGTCAACCTATGATTTTAAGGGGATGACTAATCTTTCGGAAAGTCACCGGCAACTGCTGGAACAGCATTTCACCATAAACCCCATTGCACTTGATCAGTCCCAGGTTAGCTCCGACCGCACCATTAAATCGCGGTTTAAATTACACGATGAACATTTAATTGAGGGCGTACTGATACCTACCCCAAAACGAATGACGGCCTGTGTTTCTTCGCAAGTGGGTTGTTCCTTGTCCTGTAAATTTTGCGCCACCGGTTATATGGACAGGGCCAGAAATCTGGACGCTGCAGAGATATACGACCAGGTAGTGCAGATAAAAGATCAGGCCCGGGAATATTATAAAAAGCCTTTGACGAATATTGTTTTCATGGGTATGGGTGAACCCCTGTTAAATTATCAGAATGTGCTAACCGCCATTGATCATATCACCAGTCCCCAGGGGTTAGGCATGTCCAGCAAGCGGATTACTGTTTCTACCGCTGGCATCAGTAAGATGATAGCAAGATTAGGCGATGACCAGGTGAAGTTCAACCTTGCGTTATCACTGCATGCGGCCAATGATGAGAAGAGAGATAAAATTATGCCTATCAATCAAAGCAACTCACTGCAGGCACTGGCACATGCTTTGAACCACTATTACCGGGCCACCGGTAATGAAATAACTTTTGAGTACATTGTTTTCTATGATTTTAATGATACCCTGAAGGACGCGGAGGAGTTACTCAAATTTACCCGAAAAGTCCCCAGCAAGGTAAACCTGATCGAATACAACCCTATCGAAAAAGCTAGCTTCCTAAATACCGAAAAGGACCGCTTACAACAATTTGCGGCATTCCTGGAAAGGCATGGAGTAAATGTGACAATCAGATACAGTCGCGGGAAGGACATTGATGCTGCCTGCGGGCAACTAGCGAATCGGTCTTAGATCTCTGATCTAATTGTTGCTTGCATTAAACAACTTTTGCTTCTCCTCTTTGGTAAGACTCTCATAACCCTTTTCGCTGATCTTGTCCAGGATTGCATCTATTTCATCTTGTGGTACTCCGGTGGATGGGGAAGAAGTTGATCGAGGAGAAGCATGTGACCGCCTTTTGGACTTATGGGGTGTCCCGCGATGTGTAACCTTTACTTTGGGGCTGACAAAAAAACTTTTAATAAAATCTAGTACGGACTGAACCCACAACCCTATGTCATGACCTTTTTGCAAGCGCCTAACGTATATAAAACCGATTAGCGCCCCACCCAAATGTGCAATATCGCCCCCGGCATTGGATCCTATAGACCCAAAAAATGACATTACCACGTAAAAAATGGCGATATACTTTATCCTAACCGGCCCCAATAATAACAGATAGAACTGATGATCCGGCATCAAGGTAGCTGCCGCTACCACAATGGCAAATACCGAAGCAGAAGCACCAATAAGCGCACTCCTTCCCACTTCATCCACAAACAAGGGAGACAGATTATATATGAGCATATATAAAATGCCACCTGCCAATCCACCCAGGATATAAAGATTAATCAACCTGCTGTTTCCCAGGTATTCCTGTACCAGTCTCCCAAACCAATAAAGAAACAGCATGTTGAAAAGAATATGGAAGAACCCATAATGCGTAAAAAAAGTAGTAATCAGGGTCCAGGGCCGTAACAACAACTTTCCGGGATCGGATGGCAGGCCCAATAGATCCAGGTAGGTTTGATGATATCCCGAGGTTTGATCTATCACTCCTGTCAGCGCCAGAACCACCTCCAGTATGCGGAGCACAAAAAATACTACCCCATTAATCAGAATTAGCTGAATTAAACCATTGTTGGTCTTGCTAAATGCATTCTTAAACTCTTCCCACAAATTCTGTTGCATACTATTAATTTAGTAAAAGCTCCCTCTCTTTTTTTGCCATATCTTCAACAATATAAACGCAAATAACATACCACCCAGATGTGCAAAATGTGCAACATTATCACCCGCCGCATTGTTTAGCCCTGAGAATAAGGCAATTAGCCCTAAACCCAGGGCTAAATATTTTGCTTTTAAAGGAATAGGTGGAAACAGTAACATAAACTCCGTATTGGGAAATAACATGCCGATGGCCATAAGCAAACCATAAATTGCTCCGGATGCTCCCAACATTGGATTAAGAGCACCTTGGAAATAGCTGATAGAGGCAAACAACACGGCAGCACCCACACCACAAACCATATAGAACAACAAAAATCTGCTGGGTCCCCAAACCCGTTCCAGCAAAGGACCAAGAAAGAACAAACCAAGCATGTTAAAAAGCAAATGGGAAAATCCACCATGCAGGAACATATGAGTGAAAAGCTGATAAGGTTGAAACTCCGGACTATGAAAGCTGTGGAGCATCAAATGATACTTTACCAGCTGCATTCCCAAAACGTCAGTAACTATGTACATTCCCACGTTGATCAACAACAGGTTTTTCACCATTGGGGTCAGGTTGCTCAGCATATTATTTCTTAAATAGGTTTTCGATTTCTGATGATGCCATCACTACATAAGTTCGTTCCCCGAATGGTGTATAGTTGGGATTATTACAGCCAAACAGGCGGTCGATTAACGACTCCATTTCCTCCTTATCCAGGGCATGATCGGGTATGGTGGCTACTTTCCTGGCCATGGATCGTGCCAACTGCTGTCTGTGGTCGGTATCGGGGCTTGAACTATGGTGCTTAAGTTGTTCCAGTAGTCCCTCAAACAATGACCGGGCATCCCGTGAAGCCGCATCAAGAGGAACCCCCTGTATTAAAATGTCAAATTTGCCAATCTGCTCGAAAGCAAAACCCAGAGCGCTGATATCAGACTGAATTTCCATCACCAGGGAAAAATCCGCGGGATTCATGTTAATGGTCTGGGGGAAAAGCAATTGCTGAGATGCGCCTGATCTGTTTTCTAAACTAAGCTGATACTTTTCGTATAGTATTCTCTCACTGGCCGCCTTGTAATCCACCCACATAATACCGGATTTAACGGGTGATACGATATATCGCTGCAGTACCTGCATGGTACTCCTTTTACCTGCCACCGCTTCTTCCCGGCGATTTACCTGACTACCCATGATCTTGGAAGACATTTCGCCTTGCAGGTCTATTCTTGACTCATCCAATGAAGCCTGATAGAGTTCCTGCCAGTTTTCCAGCTGCTTCCGTGGAATTTCATGCCCTTTCATCTGTCCATAGGCCCTTTCTTCGCTGCTGGTACCAGCGGACCTTGAAGGGACATTTATTATGGCCTCGAAATTAACATCGCTGTCAAAGTCAAGAGAGGGGGTAATGTTATGAGTACCCAAGGCCTGCTTCACTGCTGCCCTGACAATACCGTAAATGGAACGTTCATCATCGAACTTAATTTCCGTCTTGGTGGGATGCACATTGACATCTATATGCTTGGGGTCAATTTCTATAAATAAAGCGTAGAAAGGATACTGCTTATCCTGAAGCAGCCCCTCGTAGGCAGAAGTAACAGCATGACTCAGATAATTACTCTTTATATACCTGTTGTTCACGAATATGTACTGCTCTCCTCTGGTCTTCCTGGCATTCTCCGGTTTGCCGATGTAACCCCTAATATTCATCAGGGAAGTTTCTTCTTCGCAAATTACCAGTTGCTGTTGATGATTCTTACCAAGTAACTGAATGATTCTCTGGCTCAACTTACCCGGACGCAGCTGGTAAACCTCGATATCATTCTGGTAAAATGAAAAGCCCAGGTCGGTATGTGCCAGGGCAATCCTGTGGAATTCCTCCAGGATATGTCTCATTTCTACCGAGTTGGATTTCAAAAAATTCCTGCGGGCCGGTACATTATAAAATATGTTCTTCACCGATACAGAGGTACCGGTGGGCACCGCTACCAACTCCTGCTTCTTAACCTCACTTCCTTCTACCAAAATATGCTGACCTAACTCATCCTCGATGCGCTTGGTTTTCATCTCCACCTGTGCAATAGCCGCGATTGAGGCCAATGCCTCTCCCCTAAACCCCTTGGTGGTAATTGAGAATAAATCATCAGCCTGCCGTAATTTGGAGGTGGCGTGTCGTTCAAAACTGAGTCTGGCATCCGTTCCTGACATACCTGTCCCGTCGTCTATTACCTGAATCAGTGCCTTACCAGCTTCCTTAACAATTACCTTAATTTCCTTGCTTCCGGCGTCCACTGCATTCTCCAATAACTCCTTGACCACCGAGCTGGGCCGTTGTATGACCTCACCAGCGGCGATTTGGTTGGCAATGTGATCCGGTAGCAGTTGAATGATATCCTTCATGAAATTAAACCAGTCCTGGCCAGAATGGGGCACTAATAAAGCAGGTGGACAAATTTAGGGAATCCCTATCTTTTTTTAAAAAGTCCATGCATCCGGTAAAACAGGTACGGGGACCCTAGTACTCCTAGCATCAGATAAATCGCAATATCCCCATAGTATAAGTACCCAAAGAAGGTGCAAAACATTCCCGCAATCAGGGAGAATTGAATTAATCCGGATTTATTACTTTGCCTAGATTTACGAGTGAATGCACTGGAAATATTGGCGCGATAGTTGCTATTTTTATCTCCCGATAGCTCCTGATTAATTCTGGCGGTTCTGCGAGCAATATCTTCCTTAATAGGATCATAATATCGGGGCTCGAAATGAAACCGTTTATGAGAGGGAGTCCTAAAAAGGGAGGGAAACTTCATAGTTTTTACTAAATATATCTAAAATTATTAATACTTTTACTCAAATACCAAAATAGTATTTATCCAATAATTGGTCTAACTGTACCTGTTTCAATGCCTTTAAAACGGATAATTATACCGGCTCTTTTACTTCTGTTTACTAACGATATATTAGCCCAGGAGGTTCGTAATATCGAGGAACAGCAGCATTGGGTCGACAGTGTATTTCGGAACTTGTCCGATGAAGAACGGGTAGGTCAGCTGTTTATGGTAGCTACCTATTCCAACCAGGGACCCTCTCATCAGCAAGACATTGAAAAGCTGATAAAAAAATACAATATCGGGGGTTTGCTGTTTATGCAGGGGGGACCGGTTCGCCAGGCACAATTGACCAACGCCTATCAAAGCCAGGCCAAAACACCGTTGCTAATTGGCATGGATGCTGAATGGGGATTGGGCATGCGACTGGATAGCACCATAAGCTATCCCCGTCAAATGACACTGGGAGCCATAAAAGACGATCACCAGATTTATAGAATGGGGGCAGAAATAGGGCGGCAAATGCGCCGACTGGGAGCCCATATTAATTTTGCTCCGGTGGTTGATATTAACAGCAATGCGGCCAATCCTGTGATTGGCACCCGATCATTTGGTGAATTAAAGGAAAATGTCGCCGCCAAAGGCATTGCCTACATGAACGGCCTGGAGTCACAGGGTATCATGGCCAATGCCAAACATTTTCCCGGTCACGGAGATACCAATACTGATTCGCATTACGCTTTGCCGGTAGTGAAACACGATATGACCAGGCTTAGGAATACTGAGCTGTATCCGTTTGAAAAATTAATCGATGCCGGATTGCGCAGCACAATGATCGCTCATCTTTACCTCCCCGCATTGGACTCCACCATCAACTTGCCTGCTACATTATCAAAACCTATTGTCACCGGATTGTTGAAAGAGCAATATGGGTTTGAGGGGCTGGTCTTTACCGATGCGCTTAACATGAAAGCGGTAAGCTCATCGTACGCGCCTGGAATGCTCGAGGTCAAGGCGCTGGAAGCCGGTAATGATGTGCTGCTATTTCCGGAAAATGTACCGGCAGCGATTGAAGCGATACTGCAGGCCGTAGACAACAAACAGTTGAAAAAACAACTGCTGGAAACCCGGGTGAAGAGGATACTGGCCGCTAAATATCAGGCAGGACTAAGTCACTATAAACCTGCCAACACAGACAATTTGCATGCCTATCTCAACCGGCCGGAAGCCCAAATGGTAAAGAGAACGCTGTTTGAAAAAGCCATCACCATCGTAAAGGATCAGGCCGGTACTATCCCGATAAAGGTTTTGGATACTACCTATTTCGCCAGCTTGACCATTGGAACCGAAAACCCAAACACTTTTCAAAAGAAACTTGCCAAATACGCGCCATTTAATCACTTCACTATTTCCAATGTCCAGAGAACCAAGGATTACTATCAGCGTATGTTGCAAAAACTGGAAAATTTCAACCAGGTCGTTGTGGGAGTGCATGTATTGAACAATTCCAGGTCGAGGAATTACGGACTGAAGCAACAAGATGTCGAATTTCTATTGGCATTACAGCAGCGAACCAGCGTAGTGGTAGTAGCTTTCGGCAACCCCTATAGCCTGGAACCATTACAAAATGTGGATAACCTGATTTGTGCCTATCAGGATCAGATCATCACACAGGAACTGGTACCACAAATAATATTCGGAGCCATTGGCGCGGGCGGGCAGTTACCGGTGAGTGCTGGGAACCTGGTTGCCGGAACCGGTATTCTCACCGAAGCAATTGGCAGGCTGGGATATTCGCTACCGGAAAGTGTTGGCATGGATTCCAAAGTACTTAGCAAAATCGATAAAATTGCACATGAAGCTATCAGTGAAATGGCCACACCAGGCTGTCAGGTACTGGTGGCCAGGAACGGGAAGGTGGTATTCGAAAAATCTTATGGCTATTTTACTTACGACAGCGTAGATGCGGTTACTGAAGAAACCCTTTATGATATTGCCTCTATTACCAAAGTTGTGGCCACCCTGCAGGCCATCATGTTTTTGGAGGAGCAGGAAGTCATTGATCTGAACCAAAAGGCCTCAAGTTATTTGCCTGAGCTACAGCTAAGCAATAAGAAGAACATCTTTGTCAAAGACCTACTCACACATCAGGCCGGATTGTTGCCCTTTATCCCGTTTTGGAGAAGGACGGTGGATGAGGTAGGTCTCAATCCCACCATATACAGCGTCTATCCCGAACAAAACTATCAACTACAGGTTGCCTTGGGGATATACAGTATCAATTCATTACAGGAT
>JAUIKU010000268.1 GCA_030430675.1 Bacteroidia bacterium
ATAAACCTGCCAGTTAGGGGAGCCGGTGGCTGCATCAATACTGATTAGCCTTCCGTCAATGGTCCCCACATATACATTCCCGCGATAGAGCGCCACGCCCCGATTCACCACATCACAACAGGCATTGGGTCCAAACCTACCGGGGACCTGGGGATTGTATTCCCATATTAGCTTTCCGGTGCGGGTATCAACCGCATAAACTTTACTCCAGGGACCGGTCAGGTACATAATACCATCCACTACCAATGGAGTAGCTTCAATACCCCTGCGGGTTCCAAGTTCAAGTGTCCATACCAGCCCCAGGCTGTCAATATTGCCTTGATTGATCTGGGTAAGCTCACTAAACCGGTCCTCGTAGTAATTCAACCCGTAGGTAACCCAATCACCAGAAGCCCCGGAAGCCTGTGCTAACACTTCATCTGAAACCTGTTCAGTCACTTTCCGGATATGCTCACTGGACCCGGGATCTGGGTCTGTTTTACAGGAAAGTAGTGCACCTGCCAGCAGTAGAACCCCATATATATAGTTCATGCTTCTGTTTTGCAGCAATGTATAAATCTAAACGTACTTCTCTGCTGCATTAATCATACTCTGTAATGAGCGTTGAATGTCTTCATCAGTGGTAGCCCAGCTACTGACACTGATCCTCATGGCCCTTTTCCCTTGCCATTCCGTACCACCCACCCAGCAGACCCGGTCCTGTTGAATGGCCTGAATGATTTCCTCTGTCCGTGGGCCGAAATCCACCAGAACCTGATTTAATACAACATCATTAAGTATCTTAAAACCAGCTTGTTCTAATCCTGTTGCTAATGTTTTTGCATGCCTGCAACATCTCTCAATTAAATCACTGACTCCCCTTTTTCCTAAACTCAGTAAAGCCGCATAGGCCTCCACCCCCCTGGCCTTTCTCGACATTCCTGGAGTGAGCTGATAGGGCCCAGGAGTGCCTGGTGGCAGATAAGCGGCATTGATAGACATGGCCGCCTTTACCTTTTCCGGGTAACGGCAAATTACTACCCCGCTG
The DNA here is from genome assembly GCA_030430675.1 of Bacteroidia bacterium. GTDB lineage: Bacteria > Bacteroidota > Bacteroidia > Cytophagales > Cyclobacteriaceae > SZUA-3. The sequence continues at coordinate 1,028 of JAUIKU010000268.1, forward strand.
TCGTACGGTACATTGAGCCACTTATGTAAGTCCACCGACCAGGAATCGGCCAGATTTACACCTTCGGTTAAGTGCCTGTAACCGGTAGCGGCTGCAGCCCAAAGACCAAATGCCCCGTCAACATGTACCCAGGCACCCTTTTCTTTAGCCATTGGGATTAACTGTTGCATAGGGTCTATTGACCCGGTATTTACGTTGCCAGCCTGCAAACAAACAATAGTGGGTTTATCATCGAATTTAAAGGCATCTGCCCGCATTCTGCCCTGACTATCAACGGGAATCTTTACTACCCGTTCGCTGCCAAGGCCTAACAGGGACAGTGCTTTTAGTATACTGACGTGCACTTCTTCTCCTACCACTACCTGTAGCTCAGGAGCGCCGAACATACCATCCGCTTCTACATTCCATCCCAACTTTTCCAACAAAGTGTGCCTGGCAGTGGCCAGACCGGTAAAATTGGCCATGGTAGCACCGGTTACGAACCCTACTCCTGACTGCATGGGTAGTTGCAGCAATTGCTTTATCCAATCAGCTGCTACCAATTCCAGTTTCTCCCCTACCGGTGATAGCACTTGAAGTCCCGCACACTGATCCCAGGCTGCTGATAGACAATTTGCGGCCAAGGCCGCAGGTAAGCTACCACCAATAACAAAACCAAAATAACGGCCTCCGGCGGTGGCCACGGTCCCTCCGGAGCCGGTAGTATGCAGAAATTTAAGCACCTGGTCGGGTTCCATAGGTTGATCAGGCAACTGGAAAGACAAGCGCTCCAGCACCTCCAATTGCTCACCCGTGGGAATTACCGGTCTATCTTTTAGTCCGGTTAAATAATCGGACATATGATTGACCGTTCCAGTCAATAGACTCTTTATATCAATATCTTCTGTCATCTTTAGGTTTTGCATCTCACCAAATCTAGGCGTTTAATACCGCATTTATGGGTTCACAGCCTCTTCGATAAATGTCATCAATCCTGGCATAGACCCCGTTGATTACCTGGTCCGCACTCTTTGGCGCTTCCCATATGTTCATTAATTGATCAGCTATTTGTTCACCGTCTGTTTCATCTATCTCAAACACCCAGTTTGATAATTTCAGATCATAATACATCTGTCCTTTGATAGTGTCTTCAGGTTGTCTTAGATACATTGCCGGAGTACCATTTGCCAAGGCAATAATGGGGGAATGACACTCAAAACTAAGCACGGAGAATGCCTTTCGATAAATCGATGCCGCTTCATCAGGCATCCAGTACCCTCGTTTTATCACCGATGGCTTAACATCTTCAGGTAACGGGTTGATCAGCAATTCATCCATAATATTAACCTGATAAGTCATTTCAGGACATACCAGCACTTTGTTTCCGGTGGTGCGCACCCATCTAATTATGGCTTCCCGCATTTTTGCATGATCTGTTTCACCATACTTTTCATTAGTGCTCTCCACCTGGGCAATTTTCTCCGGGGTCCAGTTAACATCCCTTTTTATCTTGTGATAGGGAGTATATCTTAATCTTGGAACTGCACATATGTATTGACCTTGCTCCAAACCGTGCAATCTTAGAAATTTATCTGCCTGCTCATCATCGCTCAGATCGAGATAGAATGTGGCATCAGGTGCAAAATCAAGATGATCACCGGTAATGCCATTTTGTTTCAACACATCCAATGATTTGGTCTCCCGGGTATAAATAAAGGAAGCTTTGCGCAACAGCCCGGCTAACTGATCATCTATGCTGGCAATGGTAGTTCCGAATATGCCAAATGGTTTTCCCGTTTGATCCACCCAGGCTTGCAGGTTATCTCGGCCAATAATACCAGGCCCGGAACCGTGAATCATCAAATCGGCCTGGTCAAATGCCTGTAAAACCTCCTGGCTCTCCACCTGGTACTGGTTATTTACCTCTCCATGTACAATCCGCACTTTTGGGTAATTCTCAAGGATCAGTGGTTCCACCAGGGAATTCTCCACTCTTTTCTTCCATAAAATAATATGGGCCTGTGGCACAAAACTTTTAAGCACCTGCAGCAATCCCGGGGTATGGGCAATGTCTCCGATATTTACATCCTGCCAACCCGAGACCACCAGGATGGTGGGGTTATGGGCATTCTTTTTGCAACCCTGTGATAAAAGCAGCCCCATTGTTGCCAGTGAAGATTGCTGTAAAAATTGTCTGCGGGAGTATTGTGTATTCATTGAATATCTGGTGAGTCTCTAGTAGTTTATAGATTCCTTATCCGGCATTTCCCGGCGAATCCTGTTGCGTAACTCTCCCAGCCAATCCCACAACTCGCGTTGATTGAGGTCAATCTCCGTTACCACTACCGGATCACTTTCTGTTCCTTCAACTAATAAATCCCCGGTTTTATCAAAAATGCCGGTTTTCATATCGTAGGTAGAAGATACCAGGTATACCTGGTTTTCTATGGCCCTGGCCTTACTCAAGGTGATATTGCCTCCCCAAATTGGCATTAATATAATCTCAGCACCCTTCAATGCCAGAACACGGGCAGGTTCCGGGAAAGTTACGTCCCAGCAAATCATCATGCCAATGGTACCAAAATCCGTTTTAAATACCGGGAAATCATTACCCGGGGTTATGCCACCGTCTATTTCTTCCCGGGGCAAACTAACCTTTCGGTATTTGCCTGCCAATTGTCCATCCCTCCCCAAAAGCACAGAAGTGTTATACAGCACCGGCCCCTCTTTCTCTAAAATTCCCGCCACAATGTACATATCGTATTCCCTGGCCAATTTTCCTAAAAACCGGGTGGTGGGACCCGGTACAGGCTCACTGGCTTCCAGGTAGGTTTGTCCATTGCCTACAGTGGTAATTCCTTCAGGGAGGCAAATAATGTCAGCGTCTTTTTCTCCCGCCTGACGAATATAGGTTTCAAACTGTTGCAAATTCTCTTCTGCTGAGGCGGTATTCATAGGACGATAATGGATGGCGCCAACTTTGACCAGCCTGGGTTTTGGTGGCTCGGTTTTATTCAGGGTGGTCTCACCAAAAAATACCCTACCGTCCGCATCCCAGCGATAGATCAAATTAACTTTAGCCCGCACCGCACCCTGAGGAACCTGGTATACCTGCATAATTTTATTCCAGCCATTCTGCTCCTGGTTAGCTCGCAGTCCCGGGTATTCGATAAATTCCACACGTTTACCCTCGGCAGAAAACCAGGTTAAGGAGGCCAGTACACTGCGATCCATTTCTTCTACATTGCTGGCTTTAAAATGAGTTACGAACTGGTAATAACTATCTGGTTCCACCGGAAATGACGCGGACCAACTTCCGTTGACATACTCCTTGTTACCCCCTGAGAGCATCATTGTAGGATTACCGTTAAATAATTCGGAGTCAGAAATCGAATGCACCGGGTCTATTTCCTGCCGTATCGATTCATATTGCCAGGAGGGCTGCGCAATTGAAGCCAAAGTGAACATTATCAGGCATATTGTTAGGGACAAACGAAAATGATGCTCCATATAAAGGCAACTTTTTGAATAAATGTACCGGAATCTAGTATAGTTCATGATGCGAATTTCTTTTTTATGAATAAAATTTAGCACTTATCTTGAACTAAAGCTATTATATATCGGATACTCCTGCTAGATATCCGGTAAAACCACTACCCTGTTACAAAAAGTTATATGAAAGCACTACTTGTATTAGCCCTATTCGTTATCTGCTCCTGCACACCATCCGACCGCACCGTTTCACTGTTTAACGGAAAAGATCTTAGCGGATGGCATGTTGATGTGCCCGCCGCAGACACCACAACAGTCAGCCCTTCATTTTTAGTGCGCGATGGCCTATTGGTTAGCATGGGTACACCCCCGGGCCATTTGATCACCGATAAAAACTATGAAAATTACCGGTTGACTGCCGAATACCGTTTTGCCGGCGAGCCGGGTAATTGTGGCATACTGGTACATGCATCTACTCCCAGGGCATTGTACAAGATGTTTCCCAAATCATTGGAAGTGCAAATGATGCATGAAAATGCCGGTGATTTCTGGTGTATTGTGGAAAACATTGAGGTGCCCGATATGGAAGCACGTCGGGGTGATCCAGCTGAATGGGGCATTACCGAAGGAAAGAAAAGAAGGATATTAAATCTCACCGATGGTTCCGAAAAACCACTGGGTCAATGGAACACCATGGTCATCGAGTGCCTGGATGACCAGATAAAAGTTTGGGTCAACGGGGACCTGGTAAATTACGGCACCAATTGTACCACATCCTCCGGCCAGATAGCGGTGCAGGCCGAAGGGTCGGAAGTGGAATTCAGAAAATTGGAGCTGACC
>JAUIKU010000028.1 GCA_030430675.1 Bacteroidia bacterium
AACATTTCCCAATGCCGCAGCCATGCCTCCTTCTGCCATCACCGTGTGGGCTTTACCCAACAACGACTTACATACCAATGCTGTCTTCACTCCCTGGGCCGAGCATTCAATTGCAGCTCTCAGTCCTGCACCGCCAGCACCTACCACTATCACTTCGTATTCGTATCTCTTTAAATCTCTTACATCCATGTTGTTATACTCCCCAGGTATTCCAGTCGGTAATAATGCCCATAGAAACCAACCTGACATAAACATCCGAGAATCCTACCCAGAATAAGCTGAGCCAGGCAAACAATTTATGGTTTCGGTTCATCCAGGACACTTTGCGGTAGACCCCATTGATACTACCGGCACCTGCGCAGGAGAAGCAGTCTTTCCTACCCCCTGCCAAATGTCGAAATGAATGACAGCCCAGGGTATAGAGCCCCAGCAGAATGGGATTAACCACCAGTACCAGACTGCCCACGCCAAAACCGAATGCGCCCTGGTATATAAATGAAGCAACAGCATCTGCCGCCAGGATCAGCAAATACACCAGTGCCATATAGAGGGCATAACGATGCAGGTTTTGGAATATCAGTAAAAAAGTTTCACCCTGATAATTTCTTTGAGGAACCGCTCCCACAGCGCAGGCAGGAGGAGTGCCGGCAAAAGCCTTGTAATAAGCTCCGCGATAGTAATAGCAGGTAAACCGGAACAACCCTGGAAATACCAGTATTAAAAACGCCGGGGATGCGGGAATAAAACCAGGCCACCAGGATGGCCACTCACCCAATAGAGAATGCCAAAGCGGAGCAGACCCTGCCACACCTGATTTGACATAAATGAGTGGTGAGTAGAACGGGCTCAGGTAACTTATTGTATAGTAGTGATTGCCTTGAAAAGCCGCCCAGGTAGCGTAAATAATAAACATTGAAAGCCCCAACAGTACCAAGGCAGGTTCGATCCACCAATTATCGGTTCTACTACCTTCCAAAAAATTGGATCGCCTTAATGTGTGCTCCATGAATTCAAAGACTACCTGTATCTAAAATAGAAATTAATGCCATAAGAACAAATCAACTGACTGTCACCTCCATAAAATTTCATTCGGTTAACGCTTAATCTGAGAAACAAATCGCACCTTTACCTTAATGAGAGATCAGCATACTATAGTCATAACCTGTGGAAAAGGAATAAATGGCATTCTGAAGGATGAAATTGAAAAGCTGGGATACCGTCACTTGGTGGTAAACCCCTACAGTGTAGAAATTAAAGGAAGCCTGAATGATTGTATGCATCTGAACCTGCATCTTCGCACTGCCACTAGGGTCTTGCTTTTAATTAGACGCTTTCGTGCGGATAACCCTGATAGTCTTTACCACGCCATCTCCAAGATTCCTTGGGAGGACTACCTGTATGACAACGGATATGTGTCTGTTACCTCATTCATTAAGAACCCTTCCATAAAAGACACCCGATTTGGGAATCAAAAAGTTAAAGATGCCATTGTGGATCGTATACATGGACAAAGAGGCCGCAGACCGGACTCAGGGCCTGCCAGAGATGGCGTGGTGATTCATCTGCACTGGGTAAACCAGGATTGCTATATCTATTTCGACACATCCGGGGAAACTATTTCCAAGCATGGTTACCGGCGTATTCCTTTTAAAGCGCCCCTAAGAGAGTCTCTGGCGGCGGCGTTGGTAAAATCAACCCGATGGCAGCAACACCAACCTTTTATCAATCCGATGGGAGGCAGCGGTACTTTGGCCATTGAGGCTGCCATGATGGTACGGAATATACCTCCGGGACTGAACCGTTCAAATTTCGGGTTCATGCACTTAAAAGCTTTTGACCGGGAGCAATGGGCCGTTATGGTCGATCGAGCAAGGGAAAATATCAGACCCTCCGTATCCGCTCCCATAATGGTGAACGATATCAGCCTGGAGGCATTACGGGCAGCCAAAAAAAATGCGGAATGGGCTGGGGTGGAGCAATCAATTGTTTTTGATCATGGTGATTTCAAAAATATGAAAATTCCCCAGCCTCCAGGCATTGTGATACTTAATCCGGAATACGGATCCCGGCTGGGTGAAGCGCAAAAGCTGACTAAAACCTATGGTGAAATAGGCGACTTTTTCAAAACACACTGTAATGGATATTGGGGTTACATTTTCTCGGGGAATCCGGATTTAACTAAAAAGATTGGTCTTCGATCCTCAAAAAAGTCCACTTTTTACAATGGTAAGATAGAATGTCGTCTAATTGAATTTGAATTATACCAGGGCAGTAAAAAAAACGACTGACAGGATCGAAAAAGCCAATGAACCTGTTAAATTAATGTGTCTCAAAAGATGCTAGAAAAGATATTGTATAGTTTCCCGGTGCAGTTGTTTATCAACAACTTGAAAAAGAACCAGGTGCTATTACTCTGCTGGTTTCTGCTTTTTATGGTGGTCACCGGTAATTTTGGAAAACTACTGGGGATTCCCTACCTGTTTCTGGACCCCGAATACATCAATAAGGTCAATTTTTGGAGTTTCTTTATCATGGGAGTTACCGTGGGTGGCTTTGCCATGGCGTTCCATATCACCTGTTACATCGTAGATAGTTTTCGATTCAGTTTCCTGGGGACGCTGTCCAGGCCTTTTAGCAGGTTTGCTTTCAACAACAGCATTATCCCGGTAATATTTCTGGTGGTTTACATTATAAGTATCGTCCGGTTTCAGATAAGAAATGAGTTTTCCACCTTTGCGCTGATCCTTGAACAAATTACAGGACTATTGGTGGGGTGTTTTGCCATGGTAATCTTCCTGGTCACTTACTTCAGGTTCACCAACCAGGACATTTTCAAACTAATTACCTCCAACGTTGACAAACAGTTAAGGCGGTCACCTATATCTCGGGCCAATGTATTGCAGCGTCTCGACATTGCTCGAAAGAAAAGCATCCGGGTAGATAATTATATGGACATCGGCTTCCATAAACGGGAGGTCAATCCCGACCATGGATACGATAAGGAAGCCATATTGAAAGTATTTGATCAGAATCACCTGAATCTGGTGTTGATCGAATTTGTTATTTTCTTTATCATCCTGATTCTCGGTGTTTTTCGAGATTATGAGATATTCCAGATACCGGCTGCCGCCAGTGTGGTACTAATACTTACTATCTTCATCATGTTCACCGGTGCAGTCTCTTACTGGTTCCGGGGCTGGTCTATTACGGTAGTACTGATAGCGCTGGTGGCGTTGAATCTACTGGTCAAGAACAACGTTATTACCAGCAAGTACCACGCCTATGGACTGGACTACCAGGAAGAACCGGCCAACTATTCGCTGGACCAGCTGAGGAAGATGAGTCAACCATCAAACCGTCAACAGGACCGTTTGAGTACCCTGAACATACTCAAACGCTGGAGGGACAAATTCGATAGCAAAAGTCCTCCCAAACTGATAATCATATCAGCAAGCGGGGGTGGTCAACGGGCAGCCCTGTGGTCTATGAAGTCCCTGCAAGCTGCAGATAGCGTTACCAATGGGCGGTTGTTTAAACACGCAGCCCTGATTACCGGGTCTTCAGGTGGTGTCATAGGTGCCAGTTATTACCGCGAACTGGTATTGCAAAAAGCACAGGGGGAACCACTGGATCTCAACAACTCCCGTTACCTCGACAATATCTCCAAGGATAACCTTAACTCAATCATATTCAGTCTTTTGGTGAGCGATTTGTTTATACGCTACCAGAGTTTTGAATACGGAGGTTTCCGTTATAAAAAGGATCGAGGATACGCATTTGAACAACAGCTAAACAAGAACACAGAATATGTGCTGGATAAGCCCCTGGCTGCCTACCGGGTACCGGAACAACAGGCTCTAATACCTATGCTATTTATCGCGCCTACCATAATCAATGATGGAAGAAAATTGTTCATTAGCCCCCAGTCAGTGAGTTATATGGCTTCCAGCAGTGTATATGGCAAAGACACACTGAACCCCGAAATTAAGGGCATTGATTTCCAAAGATTTTTTCAACAACAAAAGGCCAGCAACCTCAGGTTTCTCAGCGCCTTGCGACTTGGTGCTTCTTTTCCCTACATTACACCCAATGTAACTTTACCCAGCGATCCTCCCATGGAGATTATGGACTCCGGAATCTCTGATAACTTCGGAATCTCAGATGCCCTGCATTTTTTATACGTTTTCAAAGATTGGATTGCGGAGAACACCAGTGGCGTAGTAATTGTGGCAATCAGGGATAGCGAAGACGATGAACCTATCGAAAAAAATGTAAGCACTTCCTTTTTCCAGAGAATCTTCACCCCCATTAGCAGTGTCTACAACAACCTGGGCAATATACAGGACATCAATAACGACAACCTGCTGGAACAGGCGCACAGCTGGTTCAACAATGACATCTCGTGCATTGAATTTGAGTATGTAAGCAGAAGCATTTTCGAACATACACCGGAGGAAGCCGATGCCCATACCGACAAGCAAATCAAGGATGAAGCTATCGAGAGAGCATCGCTCAACTGGAGACTGACCAGCAGGGAGAAACGCAATATTCAAAGGAACTTTTACTCGGAACAAAATCGTAAATCGCTATCGGATTTACGAGACATTCTGAGCGGTAGTGGAGAAGTTACCGATAAACAATAAATCCAAACAGCTAAAATTGTAAGTTTACAGTGCATGAAGTAGCTATAGCTGGATGCCAGATACCATTACCTATACCCCCAAACATCATATCAGGATCGTCACCGCGGCCTCCCTGTTCGACGGTCATGATGCCGCCATTAATATCATGCGCCGGATCATACAGGCCACCGGGGTGGAGGTGATTCATTTGGGTCATGACCGTTCGGTAGAAGATATTGTCAATTGTGCCATTCAGGAAGATGTGCAGGGTATTGCGATAACCTCATACCAGGGGGGGCATTTGGAGTTTTTCAAGTACATGTATGACCTGCTTCAACAAAGGGGGGCAACTGAAATCAAAATTTTTGGCGGAGGCGGTGGCACCATTTTACCACATGAAGTCGAAGCGCTACATCAGTACGGGATCGCCAGGATCTATACTCCCGATGACGGTCGATCTATGGGTCTACAGGGAATGATCAATCACCTGGTGGAACAATGTGATTTCCCCAAGGGGGATCTCCGGGAAACGGAGCTTAATGGATTGCTAGAGTCGCTGCGGTCTGCCGATACAAAGGCCATGGCAAAGATCATTACCGCATCGGAAAACTTTCCGGATCAATCCGGAGCGGTTATGGACAAAGTACGGGATATGGTGAAACACCCACCTCCGGTGCTGGGGATTACCGGGACCGGAGGTTCCGGTAAATCCTCGTTGGTGGATGAGCTGGTACGGCGGTTCCTAAGTGACTTCGAAGCACAGCGCGTGGCTATTATTTCGGTAGATCCCAGCAAACGCAAATCCGGAGGAGCGTTGTTAGGTGACCGGATTCGCATGAATTCAATAAACAGTCCCCGGGTATATATGCGGTCCCTGGCAACCCGTCAGTCCAACTTAGCCTTATCAAAATATGTTAAAAGCGCACTTGACGTAGTTAAAGCTGCCCAATTCGACCTGATCATACTGGAAACTTCCGGGATCGGGCAGTCCGATACGGAAATAGTCGAGCACTCGGATGTCTCACTATACGTGATGACTCCCGAATACGGTGCAGCCACCCAACTGGAAAAAATCGATATGTTGGACTTTGCGGACATTATTGCCCTGAATAAGTATGATAAGAGGGGGGCAACTGATGCATTACGCGATGTCAGAAAGCAATATCAAAGAAACCATGGTCTTTGGGACAGCCAGGAACAGAATATGCCGGTTTACGGTACTATTGCCAGCCAATTTAACGATCCGGGCACAAACCAACTTTATGTAAAAGTGATTGAGATGCTTAATACCAAAGCGGATCAAAAACTGGTGTCATCCCTGGTTATCTCCGGTGAGATGTCGGAAAAGATAGATATCATACCCAACAACAGAACCAGGTATCTTTCAGAAATTGCTGAAAACAACCGGCAGTATGATCAGTGGGTACAACAACAAAAAAAAACTGCTCAGACTTTATACAGTATAAAAGGAACAATTGCCTCATTAAATGAAAATGGGGCTAATAAGAATACTACCGCTGAACTAGAGGCCCATTATGAATTATTACTCCGGGAACTGGACCCCAAGAACCTGGAGATCCTGGAAAAATGGCCTGCCACGGTTGCCTCTTATGGTCGGGAGGTCTTCCGTTTTACGGTGAGAGGAAAAAGCATCGAGGTTAAACCGTATTCGGAATCACTATCACAAACCAAAATTCCCAAGATTAGCCTGCCTAAGTACCAGGGCTGGGGAGATATTCTGGAGTGGAACCTTCAGGAAAATGTACCGGGATCTTTCCCTTATACCGCGGGCGTCTATCCTTTCAAACGGGAAGGAGAAGACCCCACCAGGATGTTTGCAGGTGAAGGAGGTCCGGAACGGACCAATCGCAGGTTCCATTATGTCAGCCATGACATGGCCGCGAAAAGGCTATCAACCGCTTTCGACTCGGTGACGCTGTACGGCGCAGACCCCGACCACCGACCGGATATTTATGGCAAAATCGGCAATTCAGGAGTTTCAATATGCTGTCTGGATGACGCCAAAAAGCTGTACTCCGGGTTTAACCTGACAGATCCGAAAACCTCTGTCAGCATGACCATAAACGGACCAGCTTCAATTATTACCGGTTTTTTTATGAATGCCGCCATAGATCAGCAATGTGAATTGTATATCAGGGAACAGGGCCGCACCGAAGAAATTGAAGAAAAGATAAAGAAGCTTTACCAGGGTCAGGAACAATTGCGGCCCTGTTATCAGGGGGAACTGCCCCCTGGAAATGACGGGTTGGGGCTGATGCTACTGGGAGTAACCGGCGACCAGGTATTGGAGCCTGAGATTTATCATCAACAGAAAGCTGCCACTTTAAAAAATGTCAGGGGTACGGTACAAGCCGATATATTAAAGGAGGATCAGGCCCAGAATACCTGTATTTTTTCCACCGAGTTTTCACTTCGTCTGATGGGTGATGTCCAGGAGTATTTTATTGCACAACAGGTGCGCAACTTTTATTCCATATCAATATCCGGTTATCATATTGCCGAGGCTGGGGCAAACCCAATTACTCAGCTTGCCTTCACCCTGGCCAACGGGTTCACCTATGTGGAGTATTTTCTATCACGGGGAATGGACATTGATAAATTTGCTCCGAACCTCTCGTTCTTTTTCAGTAACGGTATTGATGCTGAGTATGCGGTTATAGGCAGGGTAGCCCGAAGAATATGGGCCAAAGCCATGAAACGCAAGTATGCTGCCAACAATCGGTCTCAAATGTTGAAATATCACATCCAAACCTCCGGACGGTCGCTTCATGCCCAGGAGATTGATTTTAATGATATCAGGACCACCCTTCAGGCACTTTATGCCATATATGACAATTGCAACAGCCTTCACACCAATGCATATGATGAGGCCATCACCACCCCTACCGAAGATTCAGTACGCAGGGCAATGGCCATCCAACTTATCATTAACAAGGAACTGGGTCTGGCCAGGAATGAAAATCCGGTACAGGGCTCCTTCATAATCGAAGAACTTACCGATTTGGTAGAAGAGGCGGTACTGATGGAGTTTGACAAGATAACGGATAGAGGCGGAGTACTGGGTGCCATGGAAACCATGTATCAGAGAGGAAAGATTCAGGAAGAGAGCCTTATTTACGAAACCCGGAAGCACACCGGGGAATTGCCGATAATTGGAGTAAACACTTTCCTGTCATCCAAAGGGTCTCTTACCCTCATACCGGGAGAAGTAATCCGGGCTACTACCGACGAGAAGGAATACCAGATTGAAATGCTGCAGAAACTTCACAAATTTCAGAAAAAAGCGGCAGAGAAGAGTTTGGGGCTGGTGCAACAAACAGCCATCCGGAATGAGAACATTTTTAACAGTTTAATGGAAGCTACCAAGTACTGCTCATTGGGTCAGTTGACGCAAACCATGTTCGACGTGGGTGGGCAATACCGTAGAAATATGTAATTGACCATGAGTTTTATTAAGACCACCACCACATTTTATAAATCCGAGCTGGAATATGAATCTGTCAACCCCCAGGGAAATAAAGTTCAGATCGACATGTATGGCCCGGAAAACAAGAAGCACCAGTCTCCTACCGAATTGCTGCTGTCCGCCACCGCAGCCTGCTCGGCAGTGGATGTAATCCAGATACTGCAAAAGAAAAGGAAAACCATAGAAGGATTGGAAGTAGTAGCGGAAGGCACTCGTCGCGATCAGAATCCCAAGCATTTTACTGACATTCAGTTGACCTTTAAACTGACTTCCCCTGATACCAGCAAAGAAGAATTGGAGAAGGTGGTAGCGCTCTCCGTAGACAAGTACTGCTCTGTGGCAGCTACTATCCGGGGTGTGGCTACAGTCAGATACCGGAGCGAACTGGTATGACACTGTTAATCATCTTTTTTCTGCTTTCAATTATTGTCAGCTTTTTGTGCTCGATATGGGAGGCAGTGCTTCTAAGTGTTACGCCCTCCTATGTCAATAGTTGTAAACTGGAGAAAAGCCCAATTGCCAGTCAACTGCAAGCTTATAAGAACGATATAGACCGCCCTTTGTCCGCTATTTTAACGCTCAATACCATAGCCCATACCATGGGCGCTATTGGGGTGGGCGTGGAGGCTGGTAAGATATTTGGAACCACCCAGATCAATTTGGGATTTACTTCAATTACTTATGAATCGGTAATTGCAGGGGCTATGACAATGGCCATACTGATTTTGTCAGAGATAATTCCCAAAACCATTGGGGCTAATATGTGGCGTAAGTTAACCCCGTTTACGGTACGCTCCCTAAGTGTGCTCATACTGATCCTGGCTCCTTTTGTATGGCTGAGTCAGCGTATTACCAATGCTATAAATAAAAATAAAACACGGTCGGTACTGAGCCGGGCGGATTTTACCGCCATGACCCAACAAGGTGCTGAGAGTGGAGCACTATTACCCGATGAGTCAGCAATAATTCAGAACCTGCTACGTTTAAACAAGCTTCAGGTCAATGATATCATGACCCCAAGATCAGTTATTTTTACCGCTAATGAACAGCTAACACTGGAGGCATTCTACCAACAGAACAAGCCATTAAGCCATTCGCGCATTCCCGTTTACCTGGACAATCCTGATCATATTACCGGTATGATCCTAAAAGATGAGATCCTTGCAATGCTTGCTGAAGGAAGAGCTGATAACAAACTCGGTGAAATCAAGCTAAGTGTACCGTTCATTGAGAACACCGAGTCACTGCAAGGATTATTGGATAAATTGATCAGAGAAAGAAAAAAGATCGCCATGGTTAACGACCAATATGGCAGTATAGTGGGGCTGGTTTCCCTGGAAGATCTGTTCGAGACCCTACTGGGTTTTGAAATTGTAGACGAGACGGATACCGTAGAAGACCTTCAAAGGCTGGCGCGACAACAATGGGAAGCACGCACCAGGGATCAGGAAAACCGGCGCAGCCGGGACCAAAGTAAAAAAGAGTAATCCGCAGTCGTTGCCCGTCCCGGCTGGGATATTATAGAATTCCGGACAAAAACTTGCTGCGTGTTGGATGCCTTATTTTTCCATAGCTTCGCAGATTCTGGTAATTTCTTTAATCATAATCGGGCAAGCTGGATGTTCCATGCCATGTCCGTACCCCTGAAATTCATATAGTTTTGTCTCCTCATGTCCGGCAAATTCCATCATTCTGGACAAAAATGCATTTTCTTCATATCTGGCAGGTCTGTCTATCTTTCTGTCCCCTGTCATCAGCAACAACGGAGGAGCATCTTTTCTGACATGGTACAACGGAGCATATTTATCAACAACCACAGTTGTTCTTGGTATACCGCTTTCGGCTCTTATACCGGAATGTGTGATCATTTGTCCACTTAAGGGCATTAGGCCGGCGATTAGGTCAGCATCAATCCCATAGGCACTCATCCACCTTTTGTCCAACCCGATCATAGCTGCTAGATACCCACCGGCAGAGTGACCCGATACAAAAATTTTATTCTTATTTCCACCATAGGATTCAATGTTGTTAAAGGTCCAGGCGACGGCGGCAGCAGCATCCAAGAGATAATCAGGAGCGTTAACTTTCGGTGAAAGTCTATAGTTAACACTTACAATACATATATCCTTACCTAACAAGCCCTCTGGAAAATATTTCTCTCCAGTTTGTAATCCTCCCCCATGAAACCAAACAATAGTGGGGCGATCCTCAACATTTATTGGATGATAAAGGTCCAGCTTACAAATACTTCTTACGTATTCATCGGCTTGTATTGAATCCGGATAATACGAAATATCCGATATGGTTACGTAAGTGTTAGAATTCTGTGAAAAGGCCTGAGAAGCAAGCAATATGCTTAAGGTCAGTAAAAGTGCTTTTTTCAAGTTTTAAGTTTTTAAATATTGACAGTTCCAATCTACCTCTAAACTTTCCATTCAAATCATTAGTTTAAGGAAAGGAATCAAGCTTTTCAATAAAACCACTATGAAGCTACAACAAATCTTCCAGGACCTTAGTCAGGCCGATATACAAACCATCGAACAGTCCCCCGGATTACTGATCTTTTTACCCATGCTGTATGTGGCCTGGTCCGACAGTGTACTGACCGAGGAGGAGGTTAATTCCATTAACCAAACCATTCAGAAACAAAACTGGTTGACCGAACAGGAAAAATCTTTCGTATCCAACAGGTTGCAGCCAGAACACCCTCCCACCCCCCAGCAATTGAATGAGTGGCTGTCAATAATAAAACAAGCCGCCCCTCATATTCCACAAAATTCCCGTAAGTCCCTGGCCAGCCTGGGTCTGGAGATCACCCGGATCTCTGATCAGGAAAAAACCCAGTGGCAAAGTTCGGACGCGCAACAGGCGTTGGCACAGATTGAAGAAGCACTGGGAGTGATTACTACTGAGGCACTTGATGATCTTCTGGTGGAACCACCGGAAGATTTAGCTACCAGAGTTGAGCGCAAACAGCTCCCGGTGGAACAACTGACACAAATTCTGGATGGGCAAAGTCAGTCCATCAAACAGCAGTTGCGTGAGTTACTACAAAGTGATGCTTTTATTAAAGAGAACCTGCACGACCACCATCATTACCGGGAAAAGGTACTGGTTTGGCTTCAACAACTGGCACAACAGGGGTACGGTTCCCTGTCTTACCCTGAGGAGTACGGCGGAAGCAATAACATGCGGGATTATTTTGCCACCATGGAAATGCTGAGCTATTTCGATCTCAGCTTAATGGTAAAGTACGGGGTGCAATTTGGTTTGTTTGGTGGTAGTATTATGGCACTGGGAACTGAAAGGCATCATCGAAAGTACCTGGATGCGGTAGGAAAGCTGGACTTGCCCGGTTGCTTCGCCATGACGGAAACAGGACATGGGAGCAATGTTCGGGACATTGAAACCACTGCTACATTCGATCCTGAAAACCAACAATTTATTATTAACACGCCCACAGAATCCGCCCGCAAGGATTATATAGGTAACGCTGCCCTGCACGGCCAACTGGCTACCGTTTTTGCACAGCTTCTGGTAGGCAAGGAAAATCACGGGGTGAGCGCATTCCTGGTACCCATCAGGGAAAAGAATGGAAAAGTAAAACCGGGAATACGCATTGAAGATTGCGGTGCCAAAATCGGGCTAAACGGAGTTGATAACGGGCGCATCTGGTTTGATAAGGTGAAAATCCCCCTAGATCATCTACTGGACAAATTCGCACAGGTGGATGCAAAAGGCAACTACTCGAGTCCTGTGGCCAATCCCTCCAAACGATTTTTTACCATGTTGGGCACACTAGTAGGTGGACGTATTGGTATACCGCTGGCTGCTCTCAGTGCTACCAAGTTGGCACTTACCATTACTATCAAATACGCTCATAAACGTCGCCAGTTTGGTCTGCCTGGACAGACGGAGGAGCGAATTCTGGATTATCAGGCCTATCAAAAGCGCTTAATGCCATTGTTGGCAAATGCCTATGCCCTGGATTTCACCTTAAAGTATCTGCAGCAGAAGTATTTGGCTCAGCTACCACAGGAACGCCGGGAACTGGAAGCTTTAGCTGCCGGAATTAAGGCATATTGTACCTGGAATACTACCCAAACCCTTCAGATTTGCAGGGAAGCCTGTGGTGGCAGCGGTTATCTATGGGAAAACAGGCTGGGTGAATTGAAAGCGGATACAGAGATCTTTACCACGTTTGAAGGTGATAACACGGTGCTCATGCAGTTGGTGGCCAAATCCAGGCTGGCGGAATTCAGGCAGGAGTTTAATGATATCAAATTTTTCGGTCTGGTCAAATACATCACCAAACAGGCAGCAACTTCCATATCGGAAAAAAACCCCATTATTATCAGGAAAATATCAGAAGGTCACATACTGGATCAGGAATATCACCTGGCAGCACTCACATATCGTGAGAGGCACCTGCTAACACGCGCGGGACAACGGCTCAAACACCGGATCGACCAGGGCATGAATAGTTTTCAGGCATTCAACGAATGTCAAAATCACCTGGTAAACCTGGCACATGCCTATGTGGAGAGGGTAATCCTTGAGCAGTTCACAGAAACCGTCAACCGCACTGAACAAGAGGATTTAAAAATGGTTCTGGAAAAATTGAGGCAGCTTTTCGCGCTGAATTTGCTTGACCGGTACCAGGGTTGGTTCCTGGAAAACGGTTATCTCGAAGGAGTTAAATCCAAGGCCATCCGAAAACAGAGGACGGCGCTTTGTAAAGAAATTGCTGCTTATTCCCTTGATCTGGTGGATGCATTTGGTATACCGGATAAGCTGATTGCCGCTCCGATTGCTTTAAGTGGGGCTTAAGTAAGCCCATTTGATGGAGGGCATCAAATAGGTACCTTACTAGAACAAACCGCAATATCCCCGATGTCCATACTGGCGTTTATTCCAATATTGGTAGCAGCTATTACTACCTTCTTATTGGGACCGTCATCCAGGTGTACTTTTACACTGCCATCAAAATTCATCAGATCACTAAAAGTAATTTCCGTTTCATCGAGAAACTTATAAATGGTGGTCGAACTAAGGCCGGTGGTGGCATCCACCGGGGTAAGCATGGCCGCCATTTCAGCATCCGGGATATCGAAAGTCCCATAATGCAAATGAGCCGGATGTGTTCCCCCTGAGCCAGTGGGGTCCATGGCAATGTCTATAGTTACCCCTTGATCGACCCTTTCCCTAAAGGTAACGGTCCCCGAACCGCTATAATAGGTTGATTCAGGAGTGAGGTTGTAGACCATCTCGTTCCCGGTGAATTCAGATTCTACACCGTCATCATCAGAACAGGCCGTAAACACCAATAATATCAGGGCAATTCTTAGTAATCTCATTTATAAAAGCCTTTTCAGTACAACAGCTAATTGGCAAAATTAGTTGGTTCTAACCTAAAATTTTTGAGAATTTCCTAACAATATCTTACATAGTCAGGCTCTGCTGGTTATTCCAAAATAATCTTCGTCCGCTCATATTAACTTTACCCAAGAAGACGTTATAAATGACAAAATAGTAGACAAATGAAAAAATCAAGCAATTTTTTACTGGCGCTGACCATGTTGTCTTGTTCCGTTCTTTACGGCCAAATGAGTCAATCCTTCCCTCAAATGGAGGTTACTAACCTCAGTGATGAGATATTTCAAATACCACAGGATACCAAGGGTAAGTATACATTAATAGGCATGTCCTATTCCAAGAAGTCGGAAGATGACTTGGTTTCCTGGTTCAACCCGGTTTATCAAACATTCATCTACAAACCCGACAAACCCGGTTTATTTAGCAACGATTACGACGTGAACGTCTATTTTATCGCTATGTTTACCGGAGTGAACAAAGCGGCTGCGGGACCGGTAAAGAATAAAATGCGCAAGAACTCGGATCCGGAATTGGAACCACACCTGCTTTTTTACAAAGGCCAGATCAAGTCATTCAAGCAATCTTTGAAACTGGACCGCAAGGATACCCCTTATTTCTTTGTGTTGGATGAAAATGGGCAGATCGTATATACCACTTCGGGACCCTATCACCAAAGCAAAATGGATGCCGTAGAGGAATTGTTGGAAGAGTGGTAAAAAAACCTTAACCAACCGGGAAATACATGAGCCAGCGAATTTCAATTTTATTGATAACCTGTTTGGTCGCTGGATCGTGCTCCAATGATGATAGCCCCGCCCCTCCCAGCATTTCGTTGTTATCACAAATCGAGATTCCCGGTAATATGGGTACTGACGTTTGGGGGTACATTGACCCTGTCACTGATAAAGAGTATGCGGTTGTAGGTGATTTTTCGAACCTCCGCGACGGGAATGTTACCCTGGTAGATATTTCTGAGCCCTCAAGTCCTCAGATAACTTCCACTACCGATGTGATTGGCTTCGATATGAAGACCTTTGATCACTACATTTATGCCACCAATAGCGATTTTCCTTCGGCCAGTGATGAATTGAGCAGAATCCTGGACGTAAGCGACCCCGGCAACCCACAGGTAGTAGGATCCTTCCAGCCGGCTCACAACATTTTTATTGAGGGAACCCATCTTTATGTGAGCTTCGAGTTTACTCCCGGGCTAAGGATATACGACCTGGCTACCGACCCCACAGATCCGCAATTACTGTGGGAGGATACCAATAACCAGGGAGGGCATGATGTGGCGATAATCAGGGGCCGCATGTATGACTTCCACGCCACCGATGCTACCTATATTTATGATATACAGGATCCCTCAGAACCTGAGCTTCTGGGAACCGTTCGCAATGAAAATACCTATCACCACAGTGGTTGGGTTACGGAAGATGACCGCTATCTGTTCATTTGTGATGAAACAGCAGCTGATCCACTGCCGGATATTACTATTTGGGATATTTCCAACCCCGCAACCCCCAGTCTGGTGGGAGAAATTGCCGACAATACGGCCAGAGCACATAACCTCTACATCATAAACAACCTGGCTTACGTTTCTTACTACGGGGCAGGATTCAAGATCTATGATGTTAGTAATGCCAGCAGCCCGGTGTTACTCGACCAGTACCAGACCAATATTAACCAGGGAAACGGTTTGGGGAATGGGTTTCTGGGTGCATTCGGGGTATATCCGTTCAGCCCTTCCAACCTCATCCTGGTGAGCGATATAGATAATGGGCTGTTTGTCTTTGAGTACCGGTAAACGATCTGGCACCTCTCCCATACTCAATACCCAACAGCTAGCAGGATTCCGGCTTTTTTAGTATTTTAAGGATTCAAATCGTTGATAAATGTACTTTAGATCGTTACTGGGAGTGGCTCTTTTGCTGATAGGTATTCCGCTATTTGCCGACTACCCTGAGGAGCAAAGGCATTATTGGAAAGTTGTAAAGCCTATTTTTGACGAAAACTGCAACCGCGCCTGTCACAACGCCGACGATAAAAAAGGCGGGTTGAACCTTAATCAGTTTGACTTCATACTTAGTATTCAACGTCGCGGAGAAGTTTTCTTAAGAGTGATTGAGCACGTTGAAAACGGAACCATGCCACCCGATAACAAACGGCCTCTTACCACCACGGAGAAGGATACGTTGTTGTTCTATATCAAAAAATATATAAGTGATGCACTGGAAAAACCAGACCCGGGACTGATCACCGCCAGGCGACTGAGTAATCGCGAATACGAATACGCCATTGAGGATTTAACGGGAGTAATAGTTAAAACCGATTCGCTGCTACCCCGGGACCCGGGCGGTGGGGAAGGCTTTGATAATTTTTCAGGCACCTTGTACATCACGCCATTGCTCATGGAGCGATACTTTGAAATCTCTGAATCAGTGATCCAGCAAATGTATGGAGATCCACAATTGTGGCAAAGGCATGTACCCAGTAACTCCTTTTCAATCTTCCAAAAAATCAAGCACTGGTGGTATGCCTGGATCTATAAACAAGACCTGGCCCATGAGGCCACGCTCGACAATGCCCGGGAGGCGATCGGCTCCTTCGGCACGCTGGCTTTCAGGCGCTACCTCTCACCGGCCGAACGGGATAAGTACCTCAGTTTTTTTGAACAGGTCTATCAAAGTGTCCCCGAAAAGGAAAACCGGTATGACCTGGCCATACAGGAGGTACTGAAGGCGGTACTGGTATCCAATCATTTTCTAATCAGACAGGAGGCAGACCCTCCTCTGAAAGATCCCTATCCAATCAGCAGTTTCGAACTGGCCACCCGGATGTCGGCATTTCTATGGTGTAGCATTCCCGATACCGAGCTGCTGGAAGCTGCTTACCGGGGAGACCTGCGGGATCCTGAGTTGCTGCGCCACCAGGTCAGGCGCATGTTAAAAGATCCCAGGGCCAAAAGGATGGCAGAAAGTTTTGTATCCCAATGGCTGGAAATTGACAACCTGGTGCAACCTGAATTCGAGATGGATCAGGAACTGTTCCCGGAATTTAGTCCGGACCTGCGAACTTCCATGTATGGTGAAACCGTTGAATATTTTTACTATACCTTAAACGATAGCCGAAACTTCCTTGAACTTTTGAATGGTCGCTACACCTTCTTAAATGAAGCGCTGGCAGAACATTACGGCGTTGAGGGTGTCCAGGGAGATGAATTGCGTAAAGTGGATTTGGTAACACCGGAAAGAGGGGGCATTTTGGGAATGGCCAGTGTATTGACCACCACTTCGCTTCCCAATCGAACAAGTCCGGTGCTTCGGGGAAAATGGGTAATGGAAAAAGTGCTTTCTACCCCACCAAAACCTCCTCCCCCCAACGTCCCCGATCTGGAAACTACCAGGGAGATCCACGATGAATTTACCCTGAGGGAAGCGCTGGTTATACACCGGGAGGACCCGGCCTGCTTCGGATGCCATCAGGATATGGACGATCTGGGGTTTGCCCTGGAAAACTTTGATGCTATCGGTCGCTGGCGAACCAAATACAACAACTCTCCCAAACCTATCGATGTAAGTGGTAGCTTGAAGTCCGGAGAGCATTTTGCCGGTGCTGCTGAATTGAGAGAGATATTAAATACCAAGCAGGAACAATTTGCCAAGGCTATTTCCAGAAAAATGCTTGGCTTTGCCCTCGGTAGGTCAATTCAATTTAAAGACACTAAAACCATTGAGAGTCTCAGTAATTCTTTGATTGAAAACAGGTTTGATCCATTGCCCTTTATTGAAGAGGTGGTGCTGAGTTATCCTTTTCAATACAAGAAAACCGATAAGGTAGTGGTGGATCACAATGTGGGAGATGATGTGTAACTTAACTGTTAAAGTTTTATATTGAGAATGTAAAGTTTATCACCATGAAATCCTGGTATATATCGAGACGTAAGGCATTAAAGGGGTTGGGCGCCAGTGTGGCTTTGCCTTTCCTGCAGGCAATGATCCCTCCGGGAGTTCGGGCAGAGAACTTTATGGAAAAATACCGACCCCAGCGTTTGGCGGTATTTTATTTTCCCAATGGAGTACGAGAGGACCACTGGACCCCGGGTCAGGTTGGCCGGCAATTTGACATGTCTCCCACCCTGAAACCCCTGGAACCATATAAGAAAGACCTGCTGATCCTGGGACAGTTAAAAAATAATCTGGTTGATGTAAAAGGTACCGACGGTCATTATACCAAGACTGCACCATTCCTCACCTGCCGACTGATAGAAAAGACAACCGGAGCCAACATCGATGTGAAAGGCACCTCGATGGACCAGATAATTGCCGGCCATGTTGGCAAAGAAACCCGATTTCCATCTTTGGAATATGGGCTTGATCCGGTAAAAGGAGGCGTGGATGAGTTGGTGGGATATACCCGTCTTTACGGATCTTCCATCAGCTGGGAAAGCCCCACCAGGCCCCGACCAAAAGAGGTGAATCCCCGTTTCGCTTTTGACAGGTTGTTCAGAAACTTTGTACCTGGAGTAACCCCCAAAAAAGAAAATCCCTGGAAAAAAAGTGTGGTGGATCTGGTACTTGAAGATGCCAAAAATCTCAATCGGCAACTGGGTGCTGCAGACCAGAACAAGATGGCCGAATACCTGGAGTCTGTGCGATCCATTGAAAAACGCCTGGATTCTACTGACGACCTAAAGGACTTCGAAGCCAATATAACTCCGGACATCAAGAAAGAGCTTATACGATTGAACGTTCGCCTGAATGACTATATCGAGTTGAACTCAGGAGTTGACGCAACGGAGAAAGTGCGTTTAATGATGGATATCAATGCTCTGGCGCTTTGGAGCGATGCCACCAGGGTGACTACTTTTATGTTTGGAAATTCTGTAAGTAATCGCAGTTTTTCATTTCTGGATGGAGTGGAAGGCGGACATCACAGCATTTCCCACCACCGGGGGCATCCCCAGCGAATTGAGATGTACGGCAAAATAAATATCTGGCATTCTGAACAGTTCCGGTACTTCCTAGATCGTGTCAGTACTATGAAAGAAGGTGATCAATCACTGCTGGACAACTCAATCGTCCTGTACGGCTCCAGCCTGCGTGATGGTGACAAGCACAGGGCCTCAAATTTGCCAATTGTTATTGCCGGAAGTGGCGGAGGAAAACTCGACACCGGTCAAAACATTATTTACCAGGAAGATACTCCCCTGGCCAACCTTTATCTTACCTTACTTCAAACCATGGATGTGCCGACACATAGTTTTGCTGATAGCACCGGAACTCTTGAGGGAATACGTGTTTGAAAAAATATCTTATAATTATTTTTAGCTGCTGTTCGTTTGCCTGTGGATTCTAGATTTAGAACTTTCATATGGGTGTTCCTGATAGTTACCACCATAGTTGTAGCCAGTTTCCCATTTCTACCCATTCCGGAAAAGCCTGTGGGTGTTTTTGTCTTTCTGGGACGGTTTCACCCCGTGTTATTACATTTTCCAATTGTATTGATCCTGTTGACCCTGATCTTCGAAGGGCTCGGTATCTACCAGAAATGGAGCGGAAATAACAAGTTAAAGTTGCCCAATCTCACTGCATTAGTGGGCCCTTTGCTGCTTGTTTCAGCGATTAGCACACTGATCACTGTGGTCGGTGGTTTCCTGCTATTTCAAAGCGGAGAATACCGGGGAGAGCTGGTCAGACAACATCTGTGGGGTGGCGTACTTTTAATGATCGCACTTAACAGTGCGGCATTTTTTTACTGGTGGCCCAGCCGCCAAACCAATAAAAAAGTTCAGGCTCCCTATCAGGGCTTTCTTTTTCTGGCCGGCGCATTGGTAATTGTCACCAGTCATATTGGCGGTACCATTACCCATGGTGCTGATTTTCTGACAGAGCATTTACCTAGTCTCAGGCCTGAAAAACCGGCACCGGTGGAATTGAAATCACCGGAAGAATTGTTGATTTTTGAAGACCTGGTCATGCCTATTATTGAAGATAAATGCCAGAGCTGCCATAACCAATATAAGGTAAAAGGAGGACTGGTACTTACATCCTACGCCAGTATTGAAAAAGGGGGAGATAGTGAAAAAGCACTGATCACGCCACATGATCCTTTTCAAAGTGAGTTGTTTCACCGAATGATACTGCCGATGAACGATGATGAGAGAATGCCACCGCCCGAAAAGCCCCAATTGGAACCTTATGAATTGGACCTGATCGAGTGGTGGATTCAAAAGGGAGGTGAAGAAAATATGCTATTAGGAGAAAGCCCGTCGGATACTATCTCAACAATACTCGACCAATACCTGCCAGACCTTTATCAGTCATCTCGATTAAAAATGAGGCAACAACAGGAACTGGATCAACTCGCTGAGGAATTGGAAGATTTGGGAGAGGAACTGGGCCTGGTGATAGAGTTGGATCCGGAATACACCGGTTTTTTTACCGTTTCAATGCAAATCCCCCCAGCACTAATTACTAATCACTCGCTTGAAAAGCTGAGGCCTTACGCCAGTCTGTTTTCCAAGGTTTCCCTACCGGGGGCAGACATCGACGATGATGCCTTGTTCGTAATCGGCAAGATGACCAATTTAAGGGATTTGTACTTACCCAAAACCTGCGTTACCGGTGAAGGCTTGACCTATCTCAAAGACCTTACTTTGCTGGAGAACATCAATCTGTCCAATTCAGAACTGTCCAATGTAGGCATCCTGAATTTAATCCATTTGCCGGAAGTAAAACGGGTATATGTATGGGGCGCAGAGACCGATACCGTAGTACTGCAATCCTTGCGGGCTCATTTGCCAGAAGTTAAAATACTGGAAGAAGAAGGAGAGTACTTCTAATATAAAGAAGCATGAAAGGACTGATCAGAATACTGCTAATATCATTGATAGTATTATTCCAGGTCAGGTGTGAAAAGGCTATTGAAACTGGTATCAAGCCGCTGAAGCCACCCCCTGGCAGCCGCTTTGAAGGAAGAGCAATTTATTTGGCTGCGGACTCCAGTGATGTACTGTGGGTTGACCTTAGTGATAGTATTGCAGAAGTACATAGTTTCGCCATGTCAAGTGATTTTACATTGCCCCGGGTTATCAGCGCTAGCGGAGTAAAGTATTTGAACTCCGATGGGACTTTTTTCTGGACCAAAGGTGAGTCTTTTATCTGGGGCATCAAAGATTCAATTTTGGCAGAAGGACATATGTGGTACGATACTTTGGGCAGTGGGATTTCAATTCCCAAGCGAAACTTCAGTGATTCTTTTGGACATTATGTGACCGACGGGTATGCCCGGAAGGATCAGGGCTATGACTGGGTAGCTGTTTCTGTCTATCCTTTGAATCAGCACCGGGTCAGGATTTCCGTACGCTCCCGGGTAGATAAAAAGAAGCCATCCTGTACCTTCGACGGTCTGGTCACCCCGATCAATGACAGTACACTGGTCTTCCATGGTAATGACTTCTCCATCTATTTTAACTTCTCAGGCGACACCCTGGTGGTTGGGGCTGACTCCCGGGAGAACCAAAATAGACTCTTCTATTATTGTTCCGGAGGGGCCAGCCTTGCCGGTACCTACACGAAAATAGATGGACCACCGGATAGCCAACAGATTGATCCTGCGTCCTACGTTCAGACATTTAATTGGGACAACTTCTTTTTTGGAATTCAGGTAGAAAAAAATGAGCTAACTCTTACCCCCGGCGGATTAGAGATCGATAACCGGCCAGTCACCCATGAAGTAGAGGCCACAGTTTACCATAGCGAAATTGGCGATTTGAACCAGGATGGATATCCGGAAATACTGATATACCTCGCTTCCGCGGGAAGCGGCAGTTACGGCACTGTTATTGGCTATTCGGTAAACAATGGAAAATCAATTAGTCAGATCTATATGCCGCCTATGGCAGATGCTCCGGAGTTGTCGGAGGGGTATATGGGTCATGACGAATTTGCCATAGTTGAAAATAATTTGATCCGACGATTCCCGGTTTACCTGCCGGAAGACAGCAATGCCAACCCTACAGGAGGCACCCGGCAAGTTCAATACAAGCTAGTAGATGGTGAAGCGTCCAGGAGATTCCAGGTGGATAAGGTGATAACGTATTAGTTAAACACAGCAGTTACACTATCAAATTCCACTTTAAATGTGGCCCCCCTTCCCGGCTCACTTTCCGCCCAAACCCGGCCGTCCATGGCCTCAACATATTTCTTGACAATAGACAGGCCCAATCCGGTTGACTGTTCTCCACCGGTAGGCCTGGCACTCAGCTTTTGATATTTTTGAAAAAGCCGGGGTAAATCATCCTTGGTCAAACCGGGTCCCTGATCTTTGATTTCGGTAATTACCTGTCCATTGTCCTGAACAATATCAACAGATATCTTTCGCTTGGGCGGAGAAAATTTTATGGCGTTGGACACCAGGTTTTCATAGATCTGAGTCAGATAGTTGCGATCTACCATGGCCGTGGGCTCCGGATGTTTTTGGTTAAAATTGAATTCCAGCTGCTTGTTTTCCAGTGCTTCTTTGAAGTTTTCCCGTACTTCCAGCAGTACCTCTGCCAAATTGGTTTTTCGCAGGTCCAACTCAATACTCTTACTCTCAATAGCTTTGATGTCCAGAATCCGGTTGACCATATCATTCATGCGTCCCATGGCATTTACCATGTGCTCAGCATATTCGCGCTGTTCCTCAGAGAGCTGCTCCGCGCTTTTTAATAAACCACCGATGGTCAGGGCACTGGTCAGTGGGTTACGTAAATCGTGCGCCACAATACCAATCAGATGATTCTTCTCCTTATTGAGCTCCAGCAACTCCTGGTTCTTATGTTCAATCTGTTCCTTCTGTTGCAGCAGATCTTTTGACTGTTCCGTAATCTTCTCATAAGCTGACGCGTTTTCCAAAGCAATCTTGGTATGGACAGCAATATTCCTGATCAGGCTCAGGTGGTGTTCGTCGTATGCGTTTTTCTGATAACTCTGTACGGATATAACGCCGAAAGGCCTCCCCTGCGAAACCAGAGGCACGTAAATAATTGATTGAGTGGGCTCTCCTGCAATGGCATCAAGTTTTCTATCGGTGTACTTTTTATATTCCTTGGAGTAGTCGTTGATAAATACTTCCTCCTGATTCTCAAAGCACCATACGGCCAACCGGTCCTTATCAGCTAGTGAGCAACAGAAATTTGGCAATTTTTCACCTGCCTCCAGTCCACCCTGAAACTCAATTGCGGATATATCTTTTTGATAAATTCCGATCCAGAACACTTCCGCCTTCATCAGGCTGTTTACGTTCTCATATACGGTATCTATTATTTTGCTGACCGACAGGTTGGAAGTAATGCTTTTACCCACATCACTCAGCAATTCCAGATTGTGATACGACTCCTCCAACTGCTTGGACTTTACTAATATTTCATCTTTTTGACGTACTACCTCTGTGGTTTTTTGTCTTACCTTTTGCTCCAGGTCATTTTTCTTTTGTTTAATACTGTGTACTCTCCACTTATAAAACCCTATAGCCAGCCCGGCGATGCCTGCCACCAGCAGCAACTTAAACCACCAGGTCCCCCACCAGGGAGGGTCAATTTTAAAAGAGAAGCTGGCAGGAACTTCGTTCCAAACACCGTCGTTGTTACTGGCTCTTACCTGGAATCGGTATGAACCCGGTGGCAGATTGGGATAAACTGCCTCAGTATTGCCTGTTACCGGAGCCCATTCCTTATCCAAACCCTCGAGCTTCCATTGGTATTTAACCTTCTCCGGTACTCTGAAACTAAGCGCCTCAAAGCTGAAAGTAACGTGATTAAGGTCATAGGGGAGCATAAGATCCCGGGGTAGCTGGTGCCAGTTATCCACTCCGGAGAGGTATTTCTGGTAACTTTGCTCATTCCAGTCAACATCTTTAAAGAACAGCTTCATTCTGGTGATGTTGGTAACCGGAGGGGTGGGATTAACCTGGTCTGAAGAGGGCTTATAGCGCATCACGCCCTTTATGGTGCCAAACCAAAGATTTCCCTCATGATCTTTGAAATTGGCCATACTGTTGGATTCAATACCGGTAAACCCATCGTATTTATCATAGTTAATAATACTTGTGATCTCTCCCTGATCGTCAATGGTGATCTTATCTACTCCATTTTGAGTACCGGCCCATATATTGCCCTCATCATCCGCAATCACCGAATATATATTATCGGAAGTAAGACCTTTCTCAGTATCCAGATACTGAAATTCTCTGCCGTCGAAAATATTCAGACCGCCCCCATAACTGGCCAGCCAAAGATTCCCGTTTTTATCTTCCGCTATTTGACTTATGTAATCGTTGTTCAGTCCATTTTTCGAATCGTAATTAACCACCCTGGTCGGTTCATTTGTCCCCTGGGGCTCCAGCGGCCTCAGCGGGTTGGATTGATACTTTGAAACCCCGGTGCGTCTGGAAGACATCCAGATATTGCCCTTGGAATCTTTCATCAGGTGATCGATTCGGTCACTAATGATACCATCTTTCTCCGCTGTGATGAACGCTGTTCTTCTTCCGTCGTAACGGGCCACCCCGCGACCTAAAACACCTATCAACAACTCATTGCCATCCCGGATCATGTCCCCTATTTTATCATTCTTTTGCAATCCGTAATGTTGGTTCACCTGTTGAAAATCTTTGCCGTCGTACTCCCAGAGTCCATTCATTGAAGCGATGAGCAGGTGCCCATTGTCCAGCTCCAGCAATTTCCTTACAAAACCAATCGGTGAGTTTTCCTCGGTAATTACATTTTCTATATTGGTGCCATTGTACTTAATGATTGCCCCGCCTCCACTACCGAACCAGAAGTTCCCCTGGTGGTCCTGGGTTATTGACCATATTATTTCGTTGGATAACCCATCATCGAGGTTTAAAGCCACAAACCTATCGCTGCTGTACTTGATCAATCCTCCTCCGTTTGATCCAAGCCAAATATTACCCTCCCGATCCTCCAAAATATTGTTGATCATGTTGTTTGGCAGGCCGTTACTACGACTGAACAACTGAAATTCAGGATTGTCACTATTTGTTTGTGAAATTCTTAGTATACCTGTCCCATATAGAGAGATCCAAATATCTCCGCTTCCATCCTGAATTGTCCATCTGAACTGCTGAGTGGTAATTCCGGGAGGCAGTTCGATCTTTGAAAGCTCGCCCTCCCGATGCTTATACAGTGATGCATCATTGAAAGACTTGCCGCTTACCAGCCAGACATAACCATTTTTTTCCTTAAGAAATGGTACCACAATGTCACCTTCAGGAAAAAGTCCATCGAACCTGTTGTTTAAAACAGAATCGCTTTCCAGGGAGAACAATCCGTTTTGAGTAACTGCGCATAAGCCCCGGTCCACGTCCTTGTACATCCAAAGCACCAGGTTCTTCTCCGTAAGTTCAGGATGTTCAGCAGCATAATTATGAAAACCGTCTTCTTCCAGATACATCATTATTTTTTTACCGGAGATTTCCACTCCCAAGACCCATATCCTGTCCTTATTATCCTGACTTATCATGAAATACTGCCCTTCCTGTACCCCTTGTTCTTCCCCGTAATACCGAAATGTTTTACCGTCGTAAGCAGAAATGCCATTGGCAGTAGCAATCCAAATGATACCGGAGTTGTCCTGGTAAAGAGCGCTTACCAGGTTGTCGGGAAGTCCGTGCTTTTTGGTAAAAACCTGAAACTCGGTACCGTTGAACCTGGCCAGACCTCCGCCATGAGTGCCAACCCAAATATTACCGGCATTATCCTGAATAAGTGCGTTTACCTGAGATTGCGGCAGTCCTTCCTCCAGGGAATAACTACGAAAATTATACTGCTGGCCATAAGACAGGGATACCAAGAACAGTAGGAATATGGCCAGAAGTTGTCTGGGAATAGTTAGTAGATTTACCCGCTCCACAACATTATTAATCCTGTATTATTAATAACTATTCTATACTAACGATATTGTCGGAAGATGGTTGAATTCTTTATTACAGCGGCTAACTGATCTGATAAATGGTCCGGACTCAGGGAACAAGTTTCCAGAATCCAATTCCACCGGCCTGCTTTCCTACTTCAGCGGTGGACACCAAAGCCAATTCCTGCAGGTCAATAACATCAACAGCCCCGGGTTCACCGCCAATTCCTTCCACAGACACGAAGGCGTATTTATTATCAGGGGCAATGGCAATACCATGGGATACTTTTCGGCTATTGGAAATCTTAGCCAATTCCTGGCCGGTATTCAAGTCCCATATCCCGGTAGTCCCTTCAGATTTGTAGGTCACTACCATCTTATTTCCATCCGGGCTTACTTCCACGTTATAGGGTCCTTTGCCAGTGGAAAATTGTCGGGAAACCTCCCATTTTTCCAAATCCACTTCCAATACCTGGTCTGACCCGTTGCCTGCTACATAAACCTTGTTCCATTGGGGATGGGGAATCACCCAGGTGGGTTTAACCTTACTGTGTTTCATGGTTGTGGCTCCATGTGCCGCATGCCCCTGGTGTGCAGTATGATCCTGGTGTGCAGTGTGATCCTGGTGAGAACCGTGGCCCTGGTGCGAAGCATGAGCCTGCTGCGTATTACTGGCCTGATCCAAATCGAGCACTCTGTGTACTTGCAAACGCAAAGCGTCTATCTCGAATAACTCCCCGGACATCATGGCTACCGAATAGTGCCTGGTGCCATCCGGGCTTAGTCTGGACCCATGAGGCATGGCCCCGGTGGTTATTCTGGTCAACTCGGTCATGGTTTCAGGATCAACTACCGATACGGTACTGGGCACCATATCTCCGTGCAAATTGAAGTTTACACAATACAACAGGCCCGTTGCCGGTGAGATCTGCATGCTGGCGGGAAATAATCCCAAAGTAGTCTGACCCTGTAACTGATTATTACTGGTGCTGTATTTGTACAGCGTACCAAAGGGATTACCATGGGCCAGGGTAAGATACCAGTACTTACCATCGGGGCTGACCGTAATACCGTGCGGACCTTCAATTTCCGCGG
Source organism: Bacteroidia bacterium (assembly GCA_030430675.1). Lineage (GTDB taxonomy): Bacteria > Bacteroidota > Bacteroidia > Cytophagales > Cyclobacteriaceae > SZUA-3. Next base: position 26,499 of record JAUIKU010000028.1, read on the forward strand.
GCCACACCCCCACCGGGATAGTTTCAACTGCTTTTGCTTGCTCGCCGTCGAACTCGACCAACGCCACCTCGTCTTCCGATTCAGCTGCTACATAAACCAGGTATTTCTGTGCCTTCAAACTCAGTCCGGCCAGCATGCACAGAACCATCAAATAAATTTTTCCTTTCATAGTTGAATATATCCCTTTGCCTTTACCTGTTAAATATAAAGTTAAGTTACTAAAATTCGAGAATTCACGAGTGCTATACCACCATGATCATTCTACGGGAAGTTTTTCCTGACCAGGGCTGTAGGCTCTGGTAAGCGCATACAACAATATTATATCAATCACGGTATGTGCTACAATTACCAGGTAAAGGCCGTAGGTTGCACAGACCCACCCCAACAGGGAAATAGCCAGAATCATGAACAGGCCGTATACAGACAAGGGACCATTAAACGGGGTTATATAGCCATGCAACACCACGAATAACACCGAAGTCCAAATAATACCCAGATGTGGTTGTATGGCGCCTCGGAACAATAGCTCCTCCCCGATTCCGGCGCAGCAGGAAATCAGCAATATTTCCAGCCAGTTAAGTCTCCAGGGGCCAATAATATCAATGAAAAACTCCTTTGTGGCAACGAAAAAAGGCAGGCTGATCAGTGCCCAGGCCAAAAGTCCTATTATCACCCCCAAAACCAGGCCAAACGTCAATTGTATTGGCAAAGGAGCTCCACTTTGTATTATTTCAGGCAATGGAGCCGGTCCGAAAAAGGCGGTAATAACCCAAGCCAGCAGGGAAAACAGTATAAGGCTTCCAAAAGCCAGTAGGAAAAACGTGCGTTTAGTCATGCCGGTCTGTTCCCAATTCTGTCATTTCTTTCAGTTGTACTATTTTAAGGAAAACTCACTTTTTCTGGCCAGTAATAAGGATATTTTTGTATTCCAGCTATGTTTATTTTCAATACAAAGATACCAAATGAGAATTTTAAAAGGTATGATGGCATGCATGGCTGCTCTGTTCATGCTAGGATATGTTAATAGTTGCGATACAGGGGTTGAAGACAACATTTCGCACGCCGAACTACCTGCCCGGTCCGAATCTATTCAAAATTAGACTTTTTGTGGTTAAAGGCCCTTCATTCAACTGAATTGAGGGGTTAACCAAGGCCACCAGATAGAAACTGCATTGGCAGGGTTTAGCACTGCCTGATGGGTAACTAGTTTTTTATTTTCATATAGATGAGTGAAAAAATGGTCACGCGCCTGCGCCTGACCATTTTTTATTTTTTAAGTTAGCTTTGTTTGAGAACATGAGCACAGCTGAAACGGTAAAAGCATTTTGTTATCTTGAACGAATCAATGACGAGAGAAATAAAATCTCCCTTACGGAAGAGAGTCTGATCATAAACTACCGCAACCGGCCAGAGCGCTTTGATCTAACCCAGGTAAAGAATCTGATATTTGAACCAAAAAAAGCCATGCTGTATGTAATCGGAGGGGGCATTACCGTACCGTTTACTGCCCTGGCATTTTACCGTGATTTCCTGGATCCCTGGCCTACACTGTTTCTGTTATTGGGCGGCGTATTTGCCTTGTACCATGGGTGGAGAGGATACCAGGTGCTTTCTGTCCAGTTGTTCGGGGTTACTCGTGATTACAAACTGCGGGAAGTGAGTAGCAATATCCGGGCATTTGTTGACTTTACTATCAACCTGCTGCCCACCAACCAACCCCTCACCGACCAGCGGGAACACATGATATATCATATTACCGATCTAAATACCTGGAAAAAATATCAATCGGGTTCGCACTATCGGATAAAGAAACCCGACCGGTTTATTCATGCAAGCCGCTACCGGCAACTTGATCAAACATTGAAAAAGCATTTTAGTGGAAAGTCTCAATTGCTGTTACTTACCATTGATCCCTTAAAAGTAGATCCCGAGGTGCGCTTTGAAGACCTGCTGGAAGAGGGACAGTTGTTTCCGCATATCTACGGTGATCTGAACCTGGATGCAGTGGTTAAAGTGGAAGAGATTTAAAAGGTGGCAGTTTGGCAGTCTTGTCAAGTGTCACCCTGATTGGTAATCCACTTTCCCTGTATGCTCATCCCTCTTGCTGTTGCTGAATTAAATTTGTTTCCTATATTGTAAACTGCATCAAGCTCAATCATGAGTTTAAAACCCGACAAGCACACCAAAAGATTCCCCCCTATATTACCCACTCGTGATGAATGGCCGGTAGTAAAGCTCAGTAAAAACCGAAAGGCATTTATCGAGACGGTAATAGAAGAAACCCTAAACAAGTTGCTAAAGAACGGTCTGGGAGAACAAAAACTTATGGAGGAGTTGGAAATGACCTTGTATCTGGAAAACAACCGGATAAGACGCAATCCATGGAAAGTAGACCCTGAAGATGAAGAGGAGTTCTGGAAAGGCATCAAGAACCAGCTTCTGGATCTCAATCCGGCGGCTACTGAATCCAGTGATCAAAACATAGCTGGTATCATCGAAAGTATCGTTACCCGCTATGCGGAAGAGATTGCCGGTAATTTCAAGCAATCGAGCTATCGCATGGCACGTACCATCATCACCTTTGGTTTGGCCAGGCTGTTAAATGCAGCCCGTCTCAAAGGCCCCAGGGCCTTGTTTAGCGGGCGGTTGGATCTTCCCGACAAGATACATGTCAATGGAGAGATCGACCAGTTGAGATCATTGGCCAAAATTGGCACAGTGGTAATTGTACCCACTCATTTCAGCAACCTGGATTCTGCCCTGATAGGCTGGGTAATACAATATCTGGGATTACCGGCTTTTATTTACGGGGCCGGACTGAACCTTTTCAACATAGGTATATTTGCCTACTTCATGAATAGTTTGGGAGCTTATAAGGTTGACCGCCGGAAAAAAAACCTGGTTTACCTGGAAACCCTGAAAACCTATAGCACGGAGGCCTTAAAGTATGGTTGTCATAGTTTGTTTTTTCCGGGGGGTACCAGGTCGCGTTCCGGCACCATCGAGGATCGGCTTAAATTGGGCTTATTGAGTACCACTATCGAAGCCCAGCGATACAACTACCTCAACAGCCCTCCTGGCCAGGCTACCAAAATATTTGTGGTACCGGTGGCGATCAACTATCATTTCGTACTGGAGGCTCCCATCCTGATTCACCAGTTTCTTGAACAACAGGGCCAGGAAAGATACTATGTGGAAAGCGACGAGTCTATTAATTCTTACAAGATATTATTGTTCCTGGCCAAATTCTTTACCAAGGGTTCCGACATCAGTGTGACCATTGGAAAAGCCATGGACCCCATCGGCAACTTGGTGAACCAACAGGGAGAGTCCATTGACTCTAAAAACCGAATAATTGATACCGCGGACTATTTTAAGTCCTTTGGTGAAATAGTCAAGGATACCCAGCGCGATATGGAGTATACCAATATGTTGTCCAAAAAAATTGTGGAGCAATACCATAAGATCAACCGGGTGTTTTCCAGCCATCTGGTAGCGTTTGTTGGTTTTAGAATGCTTAAGAAGCAACATGCCAAATTGGATCTCTTCGATTTTCTGAGAATACCGGCGGAGGAAATGACACTGGATTTTAAGGAGTTCGTCGATCAGGTCAGCCAAATTCGCGACCGGGTATTTGAGCTGCGGGCCAGAGGTGGGGTGCAGACTGCCCAGCACCTGGAAGGGCCCATAGAAGAAGTAGTTCAGCATGGCCTGGACAACGTGGGCCTATATCATGCCAAAAGACCCCTGCTAAAAGATAAATCAGGAAGCATCGTTTCCCATGATTTATTCACCCTGTACTATTATCACAACAGAATGCACGGCTATGACCTCGAGCAATATATATAATATG
>JAUIKU010000269.1 GCA_030430675.1 Bacteroidia bacterium
CTTCGCTCTCTGCCCCCTGCCCTCTGCCCAAAGACATGCAGCCAAAACTAACGGCGCTGATCTTCCATCCGGTTTTTGGTAATATCCTGTACTCCATCACCAGCCGATTCCATAGTCTTCACCGTGGTTGCTGGAGCCTCCCCACATGGTGCCGTGCTCACGGTCGAAAAAGATGGCATTCATAGGCCCCGAGGTTCTTTGGCGATAGTCTATTCTATACCCCATTTCCGATAATTTTCTTCGCACCCATGGTGGCATTTCTTCATTGAGGGTCATAAATCCCGGTTTGATCTCATGGTTGCCAAAGCTGTTGCGCATCTGGTAGCTTAAAAAGTTGGCTGCTTCCGCCGCTTCCTGGACATTCATACCAAACTCAACCATATTTAGGAAGAACTGAATACTGTTCTGGTCCTGTGCATCACCTCCCTGTATGGCAAAGGAAAGGTGAGGCTTTCCATCTTTTATTACCATACTGGGCGTGAGGGTGGCCCTGGGGCGTTTGCCTGGTGCTAAAACATTAAAGGGATTCTGGCTGGGATCCAACACAAAACTCTGCATGCGCTGACTCATACCGATCCCTGTATTACCTGCCACCGCTGCCGGTATCCAGCCACCGCTGGGAGTGACACTTACTACCCATCCTTCCAGATCCGCTGCCTGAATCGAAGTAGTTCCGGCAAAAAAGTTGTCGGTTTTGAGGGGGTCCTGGTGGATGGCAGGGGAGACCTGGCTGACTTTGTTCTTCCAGCCCTCGATGTAGTGCTTATAGGGGTTTTCTTGTTCCCCCTGAAAAGGATAGGGATCACCCGGTTTAACCAGGGTATCATTTCTCTCCCAGTTGATCGCCTTCAATCGCTCTTTGGCATACTCCTTGGATAGCAATCCTTTAATGGGTTCTTCGGGGGGGAAGTAGGGATCGCCGTAATAAAAATCCCTGTCGGCATAAGCCAGATTCATTACCTGGTACAGCGCGTGGACATAGGTGGCACTATTATAACCCATGGATCCCACATTCAGCTGTTCCAGCATATTCAGTGCCTGCAACATTACCGGCCCCTGTACCCAGGTGGTCAGTTTATAGACCTCAAGGTCTTTATAGGTGATTTTTACCGGCTCCTCCAGATATACCTTCCAGTTAGCCAGGTCTTCTTTGGTTATAAGGCCGCCCATTTCCTGGCATCCCCGGGCAAATTCTTCGGCAATATCTCCTTTGTAAAACCTGTCATAGGCTGCATAGATAGCCTCTTTGCGGGTTTTGCCGGCTTTGAGCGCATTTGCTTCCGCTTCGACCAATTTGTTGAGGGTGTTCATCAGGTCTTGCTGTATAAAAATCTCACCGGCCCTGGGTGCTTCTCGGTCACCCTGATGCACCAGGAATACCTCTTTTGAAAAGGGCCACTGGCGCAATGTCTCCTTCTGGTCTTCCAGGTAATTGGCAGCACCCGCTTCAATGGGATAGCCATTGGCCATTTGAATAGCAGGTTCAAGTACTTCTTTCAGGCTCATGGTGCCGAACTCAGCCAGCATGGTCATCAATCCTCCAGGGGTACCCGGGGTAACGGCCGCCAACGGGCCCAGGTCAGGAGGGAATTTCATGCCATTTTCCGTATAAAATTCCGGAGTAGCTCCGGTAGGGGCCACACCCAGGGCATTAAGGCCAATTACTTTGCCTGTATGGGGATTATAGATCAGGGCCTGGGTTTCCCCACCCCAACTGAGTGCATCCCACATGGTAGAGGTGGCGCCCAGCATGGCACAGGCGGCATCTACCGCATTGCCGCCCTGATGGAAAATAGTGGCGCCCGCAGTAGCTGCTAAAGGTTTTCCTGTAATTGCCAGCCAATTTTTTGCATGCAGTACAGGCTTCTGGGTACGCTGACCCATTGCTGTCATACCCAGCAATAGCAGGAATGACAAGATGAAAATGCGTTTCATGATTTTAGTTTTTAATCTTTCAGATAATAATCTGCCGGATGAACCCTGTTTGATTCCTGTTGTAGCAAAGTATACTCAAACCCTTTTTCGGTACCGTAGGCACCTGTTTGTCCTTGCTTGTTTACCGCCAGGTAGCCAACCTGGAAGTCTTTAAATCGTCGGGGATGCCTGGTGACGATTCTTTTAATAGCTTCCTCACATGCTTGCTGTGGAGATTTGCCTTGTCGCATTAGTTCCACAATCAAAAATGAACCCAGAGTTTTCATTACATATTCACCCACACCGGTGGCGCAGGCTCCGCCCACCTCATTATCCACATACATACCGGCTCCAATGATCGGAGAGTCGCCCACCCGGCCGTGCCGTTTGTAGGCCATTCCGCTGGTGGTGCAGGCTCCGGAGATATTTCCCTGTTGATCGATGGCCAGTATTCCAATGGTATCGTGGTTCTCGAAATTGGTTTCACCAAATGGTTTTTTCTCCTTTGACCATTTTTCCCAGGCTTGCCGGGATTCATCTGTTAATAAATTTTCTTTTTTGAAACCCTGTTCCAGGGCAAATGTAAGTGCACCCGCTCCGCTTAACATCACGTGAGGGGTTTCTTCCATGACCTTACGAGCCACGGAGACAGGATGTTTTATATGCTGCAAATAGGTGACAGATCCGGCATTCCCCAGATGGTCCATTATACAGGCATCCAGGGTAACTATCCCGTTGGCATCTGGCAGCCCTCCGTAACCGACGCTGAGATCACCGGGGTCTGCTTCAGGCACCCGTGCTCCTGCTTCCACTGCATCCAGGGCACTACCTCCCCGGTGAATTATTCCGGCAGCAGCCTGAATAGCTGCGGTATTATTCCAGGTGGCCACCGCCATGGGTATTGCGTTATCCGCAGGTTCATTATGTGAATTTGCCTTCAGTACCGGGATCCCCAGCATGCCGGTGCCGGCCAGTGCTGAATTCTTTATAAATCGTCGTCTATTTAACTCCATAAGGGTTTAAATAATACATTATTACCAGTACTAACAGAAAATTAATACAATTTTTTCGAACAATATGGCAATAAAATTCGTTATCAAATAACCACTTAACGCTAATTTTTTTAACCTAAAGACCACTAACATGACACTGTCAAATCAGCAGGTTATTCGCCATAAATACAGAAATCAGCTGCTGGCAACACCTCCTACCAAAGAAATTAGAGTGCTGATGATCGGCAACAATCCCCGTGAAATGGGTTGTTTGAGCATGCATTTGCGAAATTTCATGTGGAAACGTTTTCTAGTCAATGCAACATTTGGCCTGTCCGAAGGATGGCGTATTGCCAGATACTTCAAGCCTGATTATATACTGATCGATAGTAGTTTAGGTTTAAAGCCAATTAAAGATTTTATTAATCAACTGAGGTCTCACGGTGCCTTTGGTTCAGGGGTGGTGGCATTGCTGAAAGAAGATAACAAGTCCGAGCTTATAATTCCAGGTGTACAGGATTACCTGCTGAAAGACAACATAGAATCGGATACCTTTGCGTTCGACATTTTAAGTGCTATTGCCCATAAACTACAGGAAGGCCAAAAGCAAGTTCTGGGTATCGGTAGCAGGTCTGCTAGTAATTCCTGGATCTCGCAGTTATTCGGCAAGAGGGCGTTGGCGAATAGTTAGATCACCCGTTCCAGCTGAATTTTTCGCACCAGTTTCTCGTTGTTTCGCACAATACCCAGCCGCAGTTTTTTGCCTGGTTTGGACCGGAAGAAATTATTAACCTCTCCCAGGGATAATTCTTTGGTGGGATTTCCATTTATCAACACCAATTCGTCCCCAATTTGAATATCAGCCCTGCTGGCAGGTGAATCTTTACGGATCTTACTTATGACGTAGTTGTTTAATTTAGTTCCCAGGGCTTTCACATCAATTCCACTCATATTGTATTCGAATCTATTCTTGAAGTTGCGGTTTCTACGATAATACAGGTTACCATTAAAGTAGTCGATTACCACCGTAAAACGGTTCAGGATACCTCCTCCAATCGTACCCTGTCGACCGGTTTTTCTCAGGATATCAGTAAAACTACCACGGTCGGGCCAGGAAACGATAACCTCCTCGAAATTGTACCTGCCGAATTCGATATCATCTATCCTGCCGATATGACCGTTTATATCCCCACCTAGACCCCTTCCCAGATTGGTCCGCACCACATTTTCCGGCAGTGTCAAATGTTCATGAGAATCCATATCCAGCAACAACGAATGACTGGCGCCGGTATCGATCATCAGCTTGGCAGGGATGGAAGTGCCATCCTGCAATTTCAGGTTGGTGTGTATGTACGGTTTAGTGTCCTGCACCTCCAGGGGGATCACCTTGCGATTTCGTTTGGGTTTATAGGAATAGGGTTCGTGCAGAATCAGTAATTTACTCTGATAGTCAATTTCTACGATAAACCTGCTGAACAATTCATACCCCAGGATTCCGTGTACCTCTGTTCCCAAATAGTTCTTTAGTTGCAGGTAGTCTTCTTCCAGCACCAGCAGTGCCTGACCCTGGCCCATCACCCCTGGTAGTTTCAATGAGATACCGTTGGCCACATATGCTGCGATTTGGCGGTCGCCATCCGCCCCTACCAACGGTATCTTGCGGTTGTAGCTTATATTGAGAATGTCCGTAAAGGTGCGGTCGGTCAAAATTGAGGTGCGTACCCCGGTATCCAAAACAAATCGCAGAGGCATGCGATGATTCAGGATCACCGGTATTACGATCAAATTATTGTAGCTCTGAAACGGGATGGAAATCCGGTTCTTGCCATTCATTATATCAAACCCAATGGCTTGGGAATGACCCTGGTGCGAATAGCTGAACTGAATTACTGCCGCAGTTAAAATACCGATGATGTATTTTCTTACCATATATCAATAATACACTACCAATAAATATAACGGACTAGATGGACTGAAGATGTGATAATTACTAATTTTCTTATTTAGAATTATTCCAAATAATTATATACCTTTAGCACCCTTAATATGAATTCAAATCCATTACCATGAAATTTAGATCGATATCACTGATTATTTTTGCCTTGTTTGTACTCAGTATGTGCTCACCACAAAAAAGTGAACAGTCTGAGACTCAAGAATTGTCCCAGGAACCGGGAGTGGTAAACGTATATACGCATCGTCATTATCCCTCAGACCAAATATTGTTTGAAGATTTTACCGAAAAAACCGGGATTGAGGTGAACATAGTAAATGCCAGTGCCGATGAACTGATCAATCGTATGGAGATGGAAGGTGAGGCATCTCAGGCAGATGTTCTGATT
>JAUIKU010000029.1 GCA_030430675.1 Bacteroidia bacterium
CTCCCTGATCCAAAGCCCATCGCAGGTCCGTTTCATTGACCAGTGGTCCTCTCGAGGTATTTATCAGGCAGGCAGATGGTTTCATTTGCCGCAATCTTTTCCGGTTGACTATCTCTTCAGTTTTTGGGGTAAGGGGTACGTGCAGACTGATATAATCACTGCTACTAAAAAGTTCATCCAGTGTGACTAGTTTATAATCAGAGGAACCTTCAGTCAGCCTGGGATGGTAAACCAGTATCTCCATGCCCAAAGCCCGGGCAACTTGAGCGGTTTTTTGTCCGATAGAGCCATAACCAATGATTCCCAGCCGCTTTGCTGACAGTTCAATTAACGGCTTTTTCCAGTAACACCAATCAATGGATTGACTCCACTCGCCCTCAGCTACAGTATTTTCGTGAAGTCCAACCCTATTTGTGAGTTCCAGCAGTAGAGCTATTGCATGCTGAGCTACTGACTCGGTGGAATAGCCCGATACATTACTGACTTTTATTCCCTGTTCTTTGGCTGTTTCGACATCTACAATATTATAGCCGGTGGCCATAACACTGATAAATTTCAATCTTGGAAGATTTCGTAATTGCTCTTTTTGTAACAGCGCTTTGTTGGTCAATGCGATATCGGCCTTATCCGCTCGATGCACCACCTCATCAGCTGTGCTGCGGGGAAAGACTGAGAGATTCCCCAATGCTTCAAGCGGGGACCAGTCCAGGTCACCGGGATTGAGTGCGTGGCCATCCAGAACGACAATATTCATTGATAGGGATTGATTAGATTTAGTGCCCAAATTAAGCTGCCAAAGTTGGAAACACAAATAATCTAAGTAGGGGGGCAATTTCTTACCTGTGTAAGGTTTGGCCCTGTTCTAGATCAGATTCGATTAAACTTTCCACTATTTTTAGTGTCCCATTTGGAAACAAAAGTATGCTTTACCAGCTGGCATACCTAAATCATGAGCATTTTCCCAAAAGAAATAGATCGCGATGATTTGCGTGTATTACAACTGGTACTGCCATTTTTTGTAGTTGCAGCGTCGGGATTATACTTTTCCTTTCACGATATTCAAGCCGCTGCCATTCTGCCCGCCGCCGGTGTTGGTTTGGCAATTTTACATCTTGCTGGTCGCAATATGTGGCGGGTTATTACCATCGGCAGCATGCTGGCCTATGCATTGCAATTTTATCTGCAGACCGGTTCATTGACCTGGAACGGGGCTATTACCAGTGTACTTCTGTCTGCTGTGGTCACCGGTGAAGTACTGTTGGGTTATCGACTTGTATCTCATGTGTATGAGGGGGCTCAAAATCTATTTCAGCGTGCCGGTGAAATATTCAGGTTTGTAGGAATTGCCTTTATCATGGGAATTACCGGTGCCACTCTGGGAACCCTGATATTAGAAACCACCGGAAATATGCAATCCCCGGTGTTACTGACCTGGTTGCTATGGATTATGGCAGAAACAGTGGGCATTCTATTGTTAACTCCTTTTATTCTTTCCTGGTTTCAGGAATTTAAATTCGAATGGAATAATACCCTCACCATGGAAACCATTGTATGCGCGCTGGTCCTGGTGATTATTTTCATCGTTTCAAACATCCCGTACTTTTCACCTATTGTATGGAAATCTTTTCCCTATCTGGTGGTGCCTTTGTTTTTGTGGCTGGCTTTTAGGTTCAATCTGCAGATCTCCATTTCCGGAATTGTACTGGTAGCCCTCTTATCCGTATTGTTTACCATTGAGGATATCGGTCCTTTCGTAATGGAATCCGGCCACCATAGTTTGTTGATGCTGCAGATATTCATCGGCGTATTTTGTATTTCCACCATTGTGCTGACCAGTACCGTTAAGGAACGTCAGGAGGCACAAAAGTCAGTTGAATTGTTCAATGAACGTCTGGAACATACGGTAGCTGAGCGTACCAAGAAGTTGCATGAAGAGATCCAGATCAGAAAATCCGCAGAACAGAAAACAAAGGTCAGCAATAAGGAATTACGCAAGACCAATGCCGAACTGGACAGCTTTGTTTACAGTGTTTCACACGATCTCCGGGCACCCATTACCTCGGTACTGGGTTTATTAAACCTGGCTCAGGGTGAAAAGAACCGGGCTACTTTACAGAAGTACCTCGATATGATCTCAAAGAGTGTAATACAGCAGGACCTGTTCATCAAAGATATCCTGAACCTTTCCCGAAACTCCCGTTTAAATTTGAATCGAACCGAGATCAATTTCGAGGAAATTGTAAACGAAATATTTGAACAGCTGCGGTATATCAATCACCTAAAAGTGGGCAAGTCGCTGGAAATAGAGCAACAGAAACCGTTCTATTCCGACGAAAGTCGCATAAGGGTAATTTTGAATAACCTGATTTCCAATGCCATCCGGCATCACAACGGCAGACAACCTCAAGTCGATATTTCAGTGCAGATTAAACCCAAGTATGCGCATATTTCCATCAGAGATAATGGCATTGGCATTGCCAAGGAGCACCTCAATAAGGTATTTAAAATGTTCTACCGGGCCACTGATACCAACCACGGGTCGGGTCTTGGCCTCTACATCGTTAAAGAAACTCTGGATAAGCTTCAGGGTAACATTAAATTAAAATCAGAACTGAACAAGGGGACAGAAGTTTACCTGCAAATCCCCAGTTTGTAAACTTCACCGTTCACTGCGAGGGTCTGCGCTTCATCATTCCATACACCTGCCTTATTGATATCAGGTGTAAAGCAATGGCCAGCATTACCAGGATACCCGGCAACAGCACCCAGGGAAATCCGGCTACCAAAGTATTGGCAGGTTCATTGAAGAAATATTGTTTGGGAGTGGGCATGGAAAGCACTGCGATGACTACGATGTTCAACAAAATAATTATCCCCAGAACATTCCAGGTAAGGACCATTGCCGGTTTTTCATTCCCTGGTTTTAACCACAACCTGGCCACCAGGGGGGCGGTCAACCCTACCAGGATGTCGAAATTGCGGCCTTCGAAAGTCATCTGTATCGGCAAAGCATGGTCCAGATAAGCCCACCAGATAAATAATTCCACCACTACCCTGAAACCCTGCAAATTTACAATCCAGGGGGCCGGCACCTTGGTCAGCACCTGATCGGAATGCCTGGAAAAAATGAACCAGAGGAGCAACACCAGAGGGAGGGCCAAAACCATCATCATCCTGGGAGGGAAAGTGGAGAAATTGCTGAGGAATCCGCTGGTACTAAGCACCAGCAACAAGGCAAGCCACACCATCGTAATAATGAGCAAATTTCTGAATGGCACCTGGTATTTGGAAAGCCCCTTTATTACTATCCAGATGCAGGCTAAATTGAATAGTAAGAATAATCCATCCCGTACCATGATTGAAAGACGGTTATAGTTGAACAAGCATCCTCTCTCACTGCCTCGAACATAAGCAAATAGCTTATATTTGCGTCAAAAGACAAAATTTGTACCGACTATTTATTCGCCCGCTTTTGTTCCTGATGCCACCTGAAACGGCGCACCATTTCACCTTTCGGCTGTTGCAGTTCCTGTATGCCCTGCCAGGCATTCCTTTTTTATTCAAAAAGGTATTCCACTATCACCACCCCACGCTGGAAAAGCAATTGTTTGGGCTCAGGTTTCCCAATCCGGTAGGTCTGGCAGCAGGGTTTGACAAAGATGCCAAACTGCTGGGTCCGCTTTCGTCCATGGGGTTTGGATTCATTGAAATTGGCACTGTTACTCCGGTGGCACAACCCGGGAATCCTCAACCAAGATTATTTCGATTGCCTGAAGATAAGGCCTTAGTAAATCGCATGGGGTTTAATAATCAGGGTGTGGATGCAGCAGCTGTAAGGCTTAAAAACGCCGGCGCTGATTGTATCATCGGAGGAAATATTGGTAAAAACAAGTCAACTCCCAATCAGGAGGCTTATCGGGATTACCTGTTGTGTTTTGACTCCCTGTACCCCCTGGTGGATTATTTCGTGGTAAACGTTAGTTCTCCCAATACCCCAGGACTAAGAGCATTACAGGAAAAAGGGCCATTGACAGACCTGATCCAACGGTTGCAACAGGTAAATGAGAAGAAACCGGTAAAAAAGCCCATATTACTTAAAATTGCCCCTGACTTAACCAACTCCCAGCTGGATGACATTATTGATATAACCAGGCAGACAGGAATTGAGGGAATTGTGGCCACCAATACCACTATCGAAAGAAAGGGGCTTCACACTTCCAAGCAGGAAATTGAAGCCATAGGGATGGGAGGTCTCAGTGGGAAACCTCTGAAACAGAGATCTACCGATGTTATTCGGTACCTGCACCGGCAATCCTCCGGAAAGATACCCATTATAGGGGTGGGAGGAATTGAAGATTTCAATGATGTACGGGAAAAACTGGAGGCAGGAGCCAGTCTGGTGCAGGTTTATACCGGATTTATTTATCGGGGACCATCCATGGTGAGAAAAATAAACAAAAAGTTAGCGAGGCAATTTTCCAAAAGCGCTTGAACTGTTCCCCTAAATGCCAAGAATTTTGCTAGTTTTGTTTTATTTAAGGATAATAAAGCATTTTTAACAGCGTGATCATATCAAAAGATTGATCATTCAAATCGATGGCTCAAAATACCTACAAACGTAAACCCACCTCCAAGAAGTCAGGAAAACGCAAGAGTAAGAAAAGCACCCCTCCTTTTTATAAGGACCGCAGATTTCACCTGGCGTCCGGTTTCTTTATGATCGGGCTGGCGATATTCTTACTGATATCATTCGTTTCTTACCTGTTTACCGGCAAGGCCGACCAAAGCCTTATCGGCAGTGTGGAACTTAACTGGACAAGTCTAAAATCCATAGGTCCGGTAGTGGAGAACTGGCTGGGACTCCTGGGCGCGGTATGTGGATACATATTTATTTATCGCTGGTTTGGAGTAGCGGCCTTTGTAATACCCCTGTTGATATTCCTTTCCGGTTTCAGAATCGTATTTAGTAAAAACCTGATACCATGGGGGCCCACCTTAAGATTAAGCCTGTTTCTGGTCTTTTGGCTCAGTTTGCTGTTGGGTTATCTGTGGCTGCAATTCGAACCGGCAGGGATCGCCTTTTTAAGCGGGGGGCTGGGATTTGAGCTGGCCATGGTATTGGATGGACTCTTGGGTTGGGGTACTTATCTTATCCTGTTATTCAGTCTGGTGGTTTTCATTATATACTTTTTTAATATCACCAAGGTGTTTTCAGGGTGGTCCACCCTGGTACCAAACATCTCAAATGACCAGGTGGAAGATCAGGATGAGTTAACCGATGAGTTGACTGAAGAAACCGAAGAAGAACCGGTGGACGTATACACGGACCGCGATGAAATCATGGCCCAGGCCCAGGAGAAGGAGACTTCAAGTTGGCTGGTAAATGAGGACAAGCAGAAACCTGTAAAAGACCAGAAACTGGTAATTGAAAATGAAAATACCCCACCGGTGGTTTCAGGTACCGAACCCGAACCTGAGGAGGAATTGTCATTTTCGGTGGTGCAGGAAGAGGGGCATGATCAGGTGGCGGATAAAGTGGAAAACTACGACCCTACCCTGGATCTGCCTCATTACAAGTATCCCAGAGTGGATTTGCTGGGAGATCATAAATCAGAGAAGGTACAGGTCACCAAAGAGGAACTGGAGCAGAAAAAGGACCGTATTATAGAAACACTGATCAATTTTAAAATCGGGATCAGCAGTATTAAAGCCACCATCGGACCTACAGTGACCTTATATGAAATTGTCCCGGAGGCCGGGGTGAAAATATCCAAGATAAAGAACCTGGAAGATGACATTGCATTGAGTCTGGCGGCACTGGGAATCAGGATTATAGCACCGATTCCAGGCAAGGGGACCATTGGGATCGAAGTGCCAAACAAAAACCGCGAGATGGTGTCGATGAAGTCGGTGATCTCCACGGAGAAGTTTATGAAAAGCGATATGGAACTTCCGGTGGCCTGGGGAAAAACCATTTCCAACGAGGTGTACGTTTCGGACCTGGCAAAAATGCCTCACCTGCTAATGGCAGGGGCAACCGGACAAGGAAAGTCGGTGGGATTGAATGTATTGTTGGCCTCCCTGATCTACAAAAAGCATCCATCACAACTGAAGTTCGTACTGGTGGATCCTAAAAAAGTAGAGCTTTCACTTTTTAATAAATTGGAACGTCATTTCCTGGCCAAGCTGGCCAATGGTGAGGATGCCATCATTACCGATACCAAAATGGTGATTTATACCCTGAATTCACTTTGTATCGAGATGGATTCCCGTTACAATCTTTTGAAGGAAGCGGGCTGCCGTAACTTGAAGGAATACAATGCAAAATTCATTAAAAGGCGATTGCTGCCTACCAAGGGGCACCGGTTTCTGCCGTATATCGTTTTGGTGATCGATGAGCTTTCGGACCTGATGATGGTTGCCGGTAAGGAAGTGGAACAGCCAATAGCCAGACTGGCCCAACTGGCCAGGGCCATTGGCATTCACCTGGTAGTGGCTACCCAGAGGCCTTCCGTTAATGTAATCACCGGGCTGATAAAGGCCAACTTCCCCACCAGGTTGTCGTACCGGGTTACATCCAAGGTGGATAGCCGCACCATTCTGGACACCGGGGGTGCGGAACAGCTGGTAGGTATGGGTGATATGCTACTGGCACAAAACAGTGATATTATCAGGCTGCAATGCGCCTTTGTTGACAGCAACGAGGTGGAAGATATTTGTGACTATGTGGGGGAGCAAAGGGGGTATGACTCCGCCTACCTGCTGCCGGAGTATGAAGGCGATGATTCGGGAGACAGTTTGTCGGATGTAGATCTGGCGGATAGAGACGCATTATTTGAAGAAGCTGCCAGATTAATCGTCTTAC
Organism: Bacteroidia bacterium; assembly: GCA_030430675.1. Lineage (GTDB taxonomy): Bacteria > Bacteroidota > Bacteroidia > Cytophagales > Cyclobacteriaceae > SZUA-3. The sequence continues at coordinate 6,866 of JAUIKU010000029.1, forward strand.
ATCAGCAGGGAAGTACTTCTTTAATCCAAAGAAAACTTAAATTGGGATACAATCGGGCCGGAAGATTAATTGATCAACTGGAAGCAGCAGGTATCGTGGGACCTTTTGAAGGAAGCAAGGCCAGGGAGGTACTGGTATCGGATGAATACAGTTTGGAACAGTTATTGAATGGGATAGATGAGAATAAACAAATAACATAATGAAAAAGATAGGGCTACTAATGATCCTGATGTCTGTTCTGATCAATACAGGATGGGCACAACGAGACCCCAAGGCACTGGAAATTCTCGATGCTATGAGTGAAAAGTATCAAAATATAGATGCTTTTAAGGCCAAGCTGGTTTATAAGCTGGAGAATCCATCGGAAAAGCTCAATGAGACTTTCAGGGGAGAAATCACCGTAATGGGGGATAAGTACCGCCTGAAGATCGGAGAGCAGGAAATAATTAATAACGGATCGACTATTTGGACCTATCTACAGGAAGTGAATGAAGTGAATGTTGATAACTACTACCCTGAAGATGATCCCATGGCGCCAGCCAAGATATACACCATATACCGGGAAGGCTATAAATATTCATTTGTTGAGGAAACAAAGCAGAAAGGACGGGTTATCCAGGTGGTTGATCTCGAGCCGGATAACAAGGATGAACCTTTCTTTAAAATCAGGTTGTCGATAGACAAGGAAGACAGGACACTGGTAAACTACAAGGTATTCGATAAGAACGGCAACAGGTATCTTTGGACAGTATCGGATTTTGATCCCACTCTTAAGTTGACTGCCAGCCATTTTGAGTTTGATCCCAGCCAATACAAGGATGTTGAGATCATTGACCTCAGATAATCACCATTTATAAAAGTTGAGTTTGGCCAAGTCTCTAGTTTCACCATGACCAGGTCTGAGTTATTTAACTCGATCAGAAAGAAAAAATCCTATCTCTGTGTAGGTCTGGACCCAGATATCGATCGTATTCCCAAATTTCTGCTGGACTATGAGGATCCCATCTTTGAGTTTAACCGTGCCATCATTGAGGCTACCAAGGATTTCTGTGTAGCCTATAAACCCAACCTGGCTTTCTATGAAGCCCATGGAGCCAGGGGATGGGAAAGTCTGCAAAAAACCCTGCAGGAGATCCCGGAAGATATATTGACCATCGCCGATGCCAAACGGGGAGATATCGGCAATACCTCAGGACTTTATGCCAAAACATTTTTCCAGCAGTTGAATTGTCACGCAGTAACCGTGGCTCCTTATATGGGAGAAGACTCCGTAAGGCCTTTTCTGAACTTTCCGGGTAAGTGGGTAATTATATTGGCCCTGACCTCCAATCGCGGTGCCCAGGATTTTCAAACCATGACCCTGGAAAATTCCAAAACCCTGTATCAACAGGTGATTGAAAAAAGTCGCAGTTGGGGCACTGCCGACCAGATCATGTATGTGGTAGGAGCTACCAGACCGCAAGAGCTGGTTAACATTAGGACCATCATACCAGACCATTTCCTGCTAATCCCCGGGGTCGGGGCACAGGGTGGTGACCTGAAGAAAATTTCGGAAGCCGGTCTTAATAATCAATGCGGTATCCTGGTCAACGCTTCTCGAAGTATTATTTACGCTGCTGCAGGCGAGGATTTTGCGGAGGCAGCTGGCCGGGAGGCTCACCGGTTGCAAGTGCAAATGGCAGAAATTCTGCAGCACCACACGCTGTAATCAACTTTACCTCACGAACAATCGTGGTCTCAAAATGAGACACTGCCGGCCGCTATATTACAGGGGTGAAAGAAGATTTCCTGAACTTTATTTGGAAGCACCAGTACTTTGACAAAGCCGGGCTGGAGTCCCACCAAGGGCAAAGAATACAAATTCTGGATCCGGGACAGCTCAACCAACATGCGGGCCCTGATTTCATCGATGCCCGGATAAAGATCGGGTCAACCTGCTGGGTGGGATCAGTGGAAATTCATACGGACGCATCACACTGGTTCCTGCATCGACATCATCAGGACCAATCATACGACCAGGTAATTCTGCATGTTGTATGGTCAAACAAAATTATCGCCAAAACCAGCAACGGTCTGGAGGTGCCAACACTGGTTTTAGAGCATCGGGTGGAGCCGTCACTGGTGCTAAGGCATCGCAGGCTTAGGCTTTCCACCAGCCGTATTCCCTGTGAACTGCTGGGGATTACTGTCAACCAAAGGGCCATTGGTAACATGCAGGATAAGGTCTTAATCGAGCGCCTGACGAGGAAATCTGCCACTGTTTTGGAGCTTCTAAAGAGCAACCGGTCTGACTGGGACCAGGCCACTTACCGTATGTTCGGAGGAAATTTTGGTTTTAAGGTAAATAATCATCCTTTTTCAAGGTTGGTCAGTATGGTACCACTCGCCATAGCCCGGAAAGTCCGCCCCAATCTGAGACAGCTGGAGGCGCTATATTTTGGCCAGGCGGGATTATTGAATAAAGTAAGTGGTGATGGTTACTACCAACAACTGCAGGACGAGTACCGGTATTTGCAGAGAAAATTCTCCTTATCCCAGCCTACTTTAAAGAGCAGCGTCTGGAAGTACTTAAGGTTGAGACCTGCCAACTTCCCGGCATTGCGTATTGCACAGTTTGCCGCCCTGGTTCATATGGAAGGCTACAGGTTTTCCGAAATTTTATCTATCAAAGAGTACCGCCATTACCCGATGCGTCAGCTGACCCCTTCGAGCTACTGGGGGCAACACTATGATTTCGGTAAACCTGGTGGCAATGGGGGGAAATTAGGTAATACCAGTTTTGTTAATCTCCTGATCAATGTGGTAGTGCCCATGTTAATGGCTTATGCCAGATACACAGGGTCGATGGATCGTCAGCAACAGGCCATCAAGTTACTAAAGCAGCTTCCGGCGGAACACAATCAGATTTTGTCGTATTGGAAAGACTGCGGTTTTGCGGTATCTTCCGCTTTCGATTCCCAGGCATTGATTGAGTTGAACAATCAGTATTGCATTCATAAAAAATGTCTGCAGTGTGAAATAGGGAAAACGTTGTTAAACGCAAGCTCGGACTAAATGGCGATTATATGGTTTATCCATATCTGCATCCTGGTCTGTTTCCTTTGGCTGTTCTTTAAAAAGTACCGAAAATCTCATATCGGTACTTATTTCTGGTATGGAATCTTCCTTAAGATGGCAGCGGGAATAGCTTTTGGATGCTATTACAAGTTTATCTCACAGGGAGGTGACAGCTGGACATATTTCGAAAACGCCAAAATTCTGTCTGATTGGGCCTTAGTGGACCCAATTGGTTACCTGCAAGTGTTGTTGTTTGGAGCCGTTCCAGAATCCCTAAGCACCTATTTGGCCTACCTGGAACAGCCCAGGGCATTTCTAATGGTAAGATTACTGAGTGTGTTTACTCTGCTATGTGGTAAAAACTATTGGCTGATCAGCCTGTACTTTTCGGCCTTCGCCTTTATTGGGATTTGGTCGCTGGTAGCACATATTGTCTCCAGTTACCCCGAGTCTAAAAAAGCCGCCCTGGCAGCGTTTGTGTTTTTACCCAGTGCCCTTTTTTGGGGGTCGGGGATATCCAAGGAGGCTGTATTCTTGGGAGGGGCAGGGTTCCTGGTTTCATGGACCTGGCCATACTTTAAGGTTGAGGGTAAACAGCGGATCTTTAAATGGATATTGGCAGTGGCTATCGGGGTATTGCTTTTCCAATTGAAATATTACTACATGGCGATATTGATTCCCGTGCTGGTGGCCACTATCATCCATTACCACCTGCTAAGTAAACACAACCATTGGCAATTGGATCAGTTGAGTTGGCTGCTGACTTTCCTGGTGGTTTGTATTGCTGCCAGCTGGCTGCACCCCAACCTGAGGTTGGAAGGATTGGCGAACTTGATAAAAAGCAATGGGGAGCTACTGGCGTCCCGCACTGGCAGCCAGACTTTAGTCACTTTCAAAAGTTACCAGGATCCCATGGTATGGGTTGTGCTGAATTACCCCTGGGCGCTAATCACCGGGTTATTCAGGCCAAATTTGGGGGACTGGGGCAATTTTTATCAAAACCTGGCAGTAGCTGAGCATTTAATTATTTCTGTGTTCTTCATAGGCACTCTGGCCTCGGCATCTGGCTGGAGGCTAAAACAAGTTGATTGGCTGCCCTGGCTGATATACCTGGTCTTGTTGGCCGGTTTGCTCAGTTTGTCCACTCCAAATTTTGGCACCTTGGTACGCTACAAAGTTTCTTATTGGCCAGTGTTCGTATTCTTCATTTTATACCAGAATAAATGGTGGCAAAGGTTAGTGGCTGGATTACCTTAGTCAGGATGGTTGTAGGTTTTGGGGCATTAAACTAACTTTGTAGCCATCATGGAACAACCCGTTATAGTATTTGGCGCAGGTGGATTGGGAAAAGTAGCTTTGGAGATTTTTCAGAACAATCAGATCGTAGTATACGGATTTCTGGATGATGACCCGAGTTTACATGGTACCACCATCGGGGAAGTACCCGTGCTGGGTGCTGCCGATGATCAGGGATTCCTGAAACTAATTGGAAAGAAGTGCCAGGCATTCGTGGCAATACCTGATAAAAAGTTAAGACAGGATCTGGTTTCAATGCTGAATAAGCAGCGAAAAGTGATGCCTGTCAATGCCATTCACGGGACCGCACACCTGGCTACCACTGCGGTTATGGGGCACGGGAATCTGATTGCTTCAGGAGTACAGATCAATACCCAGGTAGAAATAGGCAGTCACAACCTGCTCCAAACTGGCAGCATTCTGGATTACGGGGTAGTATTGGAAGATTTCGTAGAGATTGGTGCCGGAACTGTCATTGGAGCGGAGGTAAAGGTGGGAGCGGGTGCTTTTATTGGCACCGGGGCCACTGTGGTCTCAGGTGTTTCAATTGGTGCTAATGCACGCATAGGAGCCGGTTCTGTGGTCATCTCGAACGTAGCAGAGCACGAGACGGTATTTGGAAATCCGGCACAACCGGTGAAAGGAAAATAGAATGAAGCAATACAGCATTCTACTATACTACTGTTATACCCAGATAGAAGACCCCCAGGCCTTCAGGGAGAAGCACCATTTCTTTTGCCTTGACCTTAACCTGAGGGGAAGGATTATAGTGGCTGCCGAGGGGATCAACGGAACGGTATCCGGACTGGAAGGGGACTGCGGGAAATATATGCAGCACTTGAAAAAAGACCCACGGTTCTCTCACATAGAGTTTAAAGTGGAGGCTTCAGATAACCATGCCTTCCAAAAGCTCAATGTCAGGGTTAAATCTGAAATCGTAAATGCCGGGCTTCCTAAAATAAATCCCAGACGCAAGTCAGGGACTTATGTGGAACCAGGAGAGTTTTTGGAGCTGAAAAAACAGGAAGATGTGGTAGTGCTGGATGTGCGTTCAAATTATGAGCACCGGTTAGGAAAGTTCGAGGGAGCCATTACTCTTGACATGGAAAATTTCAGGGAGTTTCCCCAGAAGCTTCCCGAGCTTGAATCCCTGAAGGACAAGAAAGTGATAACCTATTGCACCGGAGGAATTAAATGTGAGAAAGCCAGTGCTTTTCTGCTGGAGAATGGTTTTGAAAATGTCTATCAATTGCATGGGGGAATAATCAAGCATGGGCTGGAGGCGGGAGGAGAGGATTTCGAAGGCAAATGTTATGTTTTTGACAACCGGGTGGCTATCGATGTCAACAAGGTCAATCCCAAGGTGATAGCAGCCTGTCATATTTGCCAGGGAAAAATTGACCATATGGTGAACTGCGCTAACCCTTCCTGCAACCTCCATGTCCCCATTTGCCCGGACTGTCTCATCAAATATGAAGGTGCCTGTTCCACAGAATGCCAGAAACACCCCCAAAAACGGCCTTTTAATGAAGAAGGTTATTACCAGAAAACCCTGAATGGCTATAATCCATACCGGGGGATAAAAAGGGCTGAAAAATAATTGTCGCCCCAGGTACAGAAATAAAAAAAAGTTTTCATTTTACTGCGGATTCTATTAATTTAATTCTATAAAAACCGTATGCACTAAACATGAACCATGAAGACTTTTAGAAAACTACTATTATTTGGGATGCTGATTTCCATAACTAGCTGTCTATCGTACGAAAAGTATGTGGTAGAGTCTGACTACAGTTATTTGGGGAAATTCAAAAGATATCAAACATTTGACTTTTTGAGCGATGCCAATTATAACAATCTGCAGAGTGATCAGGATACCACGTTGAGGAAAGCGATAGCATCGCGAATGAAACTGCAAGGATTCAAGCAGGAACAAAGGAATCCAAGTTTGTTGGTCACTTACAAGGTCTTTTACGACGATTTCAGCTTCCAGGGATATCAGCAACCTGAACTAGAACAATGGATTCGTTATGAAGATGAAGAAATGGAGTATGACCCGGTAAAATACAGCTTGCGCCAGGGAACCCTACTGATAATTTTCCTTGATCGAAAGAAGGAAACTGCAGTTTGGCAGGGTTATGCCTCAAGTTTGTTTGGGAATCAACAGTTTGACAACGAAAGATACCTGAAGCGTGCGGTTCGGAATATATTTGATCAATATCGTCTGTTCGCAGATGGCACGGTCATCAACACCAGGTTCAATTGACAAGAATTTATACGTTACACAAAGCCCCGATTCCGGGGCTTTTTATTTTCAATCCTCCACTTCGTTCCTCGTCTCTCGTCCTTCGTCCCTAATCCTCGTTCTTCATTCGGAATGCAGCTTCCACCGCTTCCCTGAACTCGTGCGTGGCACTTCTTATCTTATCTTCCACTTCTTTCCATCTGTCACCGTCTCCCATGATTTCCCTGGTTTTGCTTTCCAGAGTATCGATGTTCTTTTTGACTTCTTCCACTCGTTGATCGATTTCCTTTTTCCATTCGATCTTCGAAAGCTCTGATTCGTCGATCATATTGTCGATTTTTCTTCCCAGTTCCCGAAGAACATCCTCCATTTTTCGATGTTTGGTTTCCATATATATTATTCTTTAAGTACCAATTTAAACGGACTATCTCAACTATGGGTTTAGTAAACTAAAATTCAATAAATTGACTGGATATAAATTGATTAAATATGGATTTAGAAAAAGATGCTCTTCACCATCTGGTGGAACAACTAAAGGCCAAAGCCAGTATTAAACAACTGGTATACCGCAATACCCGTAAAGTGTTCAACCTGATGAGAGAACAGGGAAAAAGAATAATTACGGAACTGGAAGTGAAAATAGAAGATATCGACACTACAATTCCCGTGGAGTACAAGGAGTCCGGTGATTTTGAATTTAGCCTGAAGTTTGGCGGTGATCTGCTGATTTTTTACATGCAGTCAAATGTGATCACTTTCAATGAAGATTTTCCCCTAATGCAACAACCCTATATCAAAGAAGATATCAGTAGAAAGTACTTCGGCCATATTACCATTTACAATTTTTTAGCAGATTCCATTAAATACAACCGGTTGGAAGATCCTGGATACCTAATTGCCCGGTTCTTGGTCAACCGGGAGAACCACTTCTATGTGGAGGGCTCCGGTCAGCTTAATTTCCTGTTCCAGGATCTCGCACAAAATGTTGTCAATGCCGATTGGCTGCGACTGATTATTGAGAAGTCAATGTCCGAAGCCATGGACAAAGACTTGATTGGACCAAAGTATCCCGATATACGGTTTACCACTCTGAGACAGAAGCAAAGTCACAGCATGGCTTCGGTCAGGGGTTCCAAGATAGGGTTTCAGATGAACTCAGAGGGTACGCTTTAGCCTACTCGAACAAAGGAACAAACCGGAAACTGTTACCGTCGAACAGTCCCTGATCACTTAATTTCAGCTGGGGGATCACCAGCAGCGCCATAAAGGAGAGGGTCATAAAGGGTGCTTCCAACTGACATCCCAATGATTTTGCCAGGGCATCGATGGCGGTATAATCCCGGGCAACCTGATAACCATCTCTGTCGGACATCAAACCGGCAATGGGCAAGGGAACGATCTTTGTAATATCATCCGCTACTGCCGAAATTCCGCCTTTATGGGTGATGATCTCATTGATGGCATTACAAATGCTGGTGTCATCTGTGCCTACCGCGATAATATTATGGGAGTCGTGAGCTACCGAAGAAGCAATGGCGCCTCTTTTTAGACCAAAATTCTTAATAAATCCGATGGCAGGAGGGGCGTCAGCATACCGGTTAATCACCACGATTTTAAGCAGGTCTTGCTGAAGGTCACTCCCCACCACTCCCTGAGAAACTTTCGCGGGAAACATTTCAATCCCGGTAATTAGCTGTCCGTTTTCAGCAATGATTGACCTGATTCTTTCTCCTTTCGCCTTCACCAGCAGGTCAGAAGGCTTTTTCAACGGAGTTGAAAATTTGTTTGGGGTAGCCGACGCTACCGGAGAGATCAGCGGTTTGCCAGCTTGTGCCACTTTTTTCCCATCGACAAACACCTGGTTTACCTGGAAACTTTCCAGGTCATTGACCAGGGCCAAATCTGCCGGTTCTCCAGGCCTCAGCAGGCCTACATTCAGTTTATAATGGTTGACAGGGTTTACACAGGCTACTTTTAGCACCATCAAGGGATCCAGACCTCTGGCCACGGCTCGTTGCACCAGCAGATTTATGTGACCCTTTACCAGGTTGTCGGGATGTAGGTCATCGCTGCCAAACATGATCTGGTCACAATATTCAGGTAAGAGTGGTATTAAGGCTTCAAAATTCCGGGCAGCACTACCCTCCCGGATAATGATATGCATTCCCAGAGACAGCTTTTCCAATGCTTCTTCAAGGCTGAAACATTCGTGATCGGTAGTAATACCGGCATCCGCATATTTTCGGGCGGCTTCTCCCCGAAGTCCCGGTGCATGCCCATCTACCGGCTTTCCGTATCTATGTGCCAGGGCAATTTTTTCCATTACCGCTGGTTCCCGGTGGATCACACCGGGCCAATTCATCATTTCCGACAAATAATTGATCTCAGGCTTAGCCAAAAGGTATTCCAGTGCCTCGATACCTATCGTTGCTCCGGTGGTTTCATAGGGAGTGGCTGGAACACAGGATGGTGCACCAAAAAAGCATTTGAAATTTACTTTGGCACTATTATCGATCATATATTCCACCCCCTCTATCCCCAGCACATTGGCGATTTCATGGGGGTCAGAGACCGTAGCCACAGTACCATGAACCACTGCCAGCCTGGCAAATTCTGCAGGTGGAAGCATGGAACTTTCAATATGAATATGGGAATCGATAAATCCCGGAATAATATAAGGCCCTGAACTGTGGTTCAGTTTCTTTATTTCCGCTATTCGACCTTGCATAATGGTTAAGCAGGCGGCATAAACTGAGCCCCGGTGCAAATCAACCAGGTTTCCTTCAACTTGGATGGTTTCCATTTCCTTAAAGCTAGATTTGTTCCCCACAACTTACAAGTAGGATCAGTTTTTTAGTAACTTTGTACAGCTTATTTAGTTATTGATGAAGACAGTCGCACGAATATTCCTGGTAGTTTCCATTCTGGCCATGGGTTTGTCAGCATGCAAATCAAATCAAAAGACCCTGAAAAAGGGTAAACCAATTCCCTGTCCGCAAAAAGACTGCTGATTCGTTAATGCCCGGGCGCAATGGAGAAGATAGTGATTGCCATAGATGGATTCTCAGGTTGTGGCAAAAGTACCACGGCCAGAGCTGTTTCCCATTTGTTGAATTACATCTATATTGATACCGGTGCCATGTACAGGGCAGTAACCCTGTATTTCCTGCAACATTACATTAACCTCACCAATCCCAAACAGGTTGAAAAAGCGTTACAGGAAATCGAAATTGAGTTTGCCAGGGGAGAGGACCGACAGGAAGGCCAGATCTTTTTGAATGGGATCGATGTTTCATCAAGGATAAGGGATATGGAAGTATCGGAGAAGGTCAGTGAGGTAAGTGCATTGGCTCCGGTAAGAGAAAAAATGGTGGCTTTACAGCGAAAAATCGGAAAGAAAAAAGGAGTGGTTATGGATGGCAGGGATATAGGCACGGTAGTTTTCCCCAATGCGGAACTGAAGGTATTTATGACAGCAGCGTTGGAAATAAGGGCGGCACGACGACAGGCTGAATTGCTGGATCGAGGACAATTGGTCGACTTGGCAGACATCCTGACCAACCTGCAAAAGCGCGACCACCTGGATACTACCCGGGAGATCGGACCGTTAAAACAGGCGGAAGACGCGCACTTAATCGATACCACACACCTGACCTTTGCCGAACAGGTAGAGGAAATCTTGAATTTGGCAACCAGCGCCATGGTCGGTACCGACCACCAACAAAAGACAATCCTGGGATTAAAAGAATGAATATAGAGATAGATAGTAATTCTGGTTACTGTTTCGGCGTGGAATTTGCCATTCAGATGGCAGAAGACGGACTGATGGATGGCGAAACCCTGTATTGTTTGGGTGATATCGTTCACAATGATATGGAGGTTAAACGGTTAACCGAAAAGGGGCTGGTGATCATTGCACGGGAGGAATTGGCGAAATTGAAGGATTGCCGGGTGCTGATCAGGGCTCATGGGGAACCACCTGAAACCTATAAAACCGCCATGGAGAACAACCTGGAACTGGTCGATGCCTCGTGTCCGGTGGTTTTGAAACTGCAAAACAGGGTAAAACATTCCTATGATAAAACCAGGGCGGAGGAAGGCCAGATTGTGATTTACGGTAAGGAAGGACATGCGGAGGTAATCGGATTGACCGGCCAGACCAATCAGCAGGCTATTATTGTCATGCAGGAAGAAGACCTGGACAAAATCGATTTCACCAAACCCGTAACCCTTTACAGCCAAACTACCAAAAGCACCAAGGGCTTTTACCGAATCAAGCAATTGATAGAACAAAGGCTGGAACAAACAAATGGCAGTCTGGAGGAAGTGGCGTTCAAAGCCAATGACAGTATCTGTCGGCAGGTGTCCAACCGTGAACCTCAATTACAGCGTTTTTCCAGCAACCACGATGTAATCATATTCGTGAGTGGCAAAAAAAGCTCAAATGGCAAGGCGCTTTATAACGTTTGCAGGGAACAGAATCCACGAAGCTATTTCATTGAAAATGAGAGTGAATTGGACTATTCCTGGTTTAAGCCGGAAGATTCAGTGGGAATATGCGGGGCCACTTCCACACCGATGTGGCTGATGAAACAGGTGGCAGACCATATCGGGCATAACCAGGAACAGCTGGTCTCATAAGCTTAAATACCCCCTTTTTTCTGGGATTCCATTTATTTTTGAATAAAACCCGATAAGAATAAATTTCATTAAAATTTTATTATTTTTGCCTCGATTTCAACCTGATTGAAGACAAAGGAAAATTTCCAGATGTCGAAATTTGTAAAGCTAAAAAAAGGGTTCAACATAAATCTGACAGGTGCCGCCAAAAAGAAGGTAGTTGAATCTATAATCCCCAACGTATTTGCTCTCAAACCATCGGATTTCTATGGTATTGAACGGCCTAAGTTGATGGTATCAGAAGGAGATACGGTTAAAGCCGGATCTCCGCTTATGTTTGATAAGAAGCACCCCGATGTAAAGTTCACCGCACCGGTGAGCGGTGAGGTGGTCGAGATCAGACGCGGCAAGAAAAGGAAACTGCTGGAGATAAAGATACTGGCTGATCAGCGCATTGAATACCTGGAGTTCCATAAATACACTGTTTCTGAACTGAGCAACCTTTCACGGGAAGAGGTGCTAAAGCAGTTATTGCCCAGTGGCATTTGGCCCAGGTTTATTCAGAGGCCCTATGGTATCATTGCGAATCCCAGTGATAAACCCAAGGCGATATTTATCTCATCGTTTGATTCTCACCCTTTGGCGCCGGGTTATGATTACCTGTTAAAGGGTGAAGACCATTTTTTTCAGACAGGCCTTGACCTGTTGAGAAGGCTGACCCCCGGAAAAGTTCATCTCAATATCGATTCGGATGCCGAGGTAAGCCCACTGTTTGGAGCGGTTACCGGAGTACAGGTCAATAAATTTTCAGGGCCGCATCCTTCCGGCAATGTGGGCGTGCAGATCCATCACCTGGACCCTATTAATAAAGGAGAAGTGGCCTGGACCATCAGCCCTTACGGAGTGGTCCAGATAGGAAAGTTATTTTTAGAAGGTATTTACGATGCCAGCAAGGTGTTTGCATTGGCCGGCCCCCCGGTTAAAGAACCTCAATACTACAAGACATTTGACGGCGCTGAAATTGAAAAGTTTGTTGAAAACAATCTAACCCACGACAATGTGAGGTTTGTTTCCGGCAACGTGCTTACCGGAGAAAGAGTTGAAAAGGGGGGATTCATAGGTTATTACGATCACATGATCACCGTGCTCAAAGAAGGCGATTATTCCGAGTTTATAGGATGGATATTGCCCACGTCGAAGAAATTGAGTTTCCATAGGGCCTTTGGCTTGCTTTCCTTCCTGAATAAAAATCAGGAATACGATCTTGATACCAATACCTGTGGGGAAGAGCGGGCCTTTGTTCAAACAGGAGTTTTTGAAAAAGTAACGCCCATGGACATTCTACCTACACATTTATTAAAGGCAATCATGGCTGAAGATTACGATGATATGGAGGCTCTTGGTATTTTAGAAGTGATTGAAGAAGACCTGGCACTGTGTGAATTTGTGGATGTTTCAAAGCATCCCATTCAGTCCATCGTCCGGGAGGGTATCGATCTAATGATGCAAAGTTAATGAAAGCAATCAAGGACATACTCGACCAGCAACGGCACTTGTTTCAAAAGGGAGGGAAGTATGAAAACTTCTACTACTTGTTTGAAATGGCTGAGACCTTTCTTTTTACCCCGGATCATACCGCACCTACTAAAGGAGTCCAGGTAAGAGATGCGATCGATCTGAAAAGATTGATGATGACCGTGGTAATCGCCATGATTCCCTGCCTGCTGTTTGGTATCTGGAATGTCGGTCACCAGCATTATATCGCCACCGGTCAGGTCGCATCATTTATAGAGAAATTTGGTATCGGATGCTACGTGGTTTTGCCCATGCTATTGGTATCATACGCTGCCGGTGGACTGGTGGAGGTGATTTTTGCCATCATCCGCAAGCATCCCATCAATGAAGGGTTCCTGGTAACCGGCATGCTTATTCCGCTAATACTGCCTCCCACCATACCTCTTTGGCAGATTGCATTAGGAACCATCTTCGCGGTGGTAATAGCTAAGGAAGCTTTTGGTGGCACAGGGATGAATGTATTGAATATTGCTATGACCGCCAGGGCATTTTTATATTTCGCTTATCCGGGACAGATGTCAGGCGATGTATGGACTTACCTGGGAGGTGCCACTCCGGTAGAAGGGTATTCCGGTGCTACAGCTTTGGCGGTAGCCTACGATACATCAGTTGCAGGAACCAGAACCGTGGAAGCAGCTTTGGGGGATAGCTGGTATGCCGGTTTGTACGAGCTCAAAAACTTGTTTCTGGGTGCGATGCCGGGATCAGTGGGAGAAACTTCCACCCTAATGGTATTACTGGGGGCGGCTATCCTGATCGTAACCGGAGTAGGCAGCTGGAAAATAATTGTCAGTGTTTTTGGTGGTACCCTGTTAATGGGGTATCTTTTTAATCTACTGGGCTTAAACGAATTTATGTCAATGCCTCCCCATTACCATCTGGTAATTGGCGGCCTGGCATTTGGAGCGGTATTCATGGCTACAGATCCGGTTACGGCATCCCATACGGAAACCGGTAAATGGATTTACGGGTTTTTAATTGGTGTACTGACAGTGATCATCAGGGTTTTTAACCCCGCTTACCCGGAAGGGATTATGCTGGCGGTATTGCTAATGAATGTATTTGCCCCTTTAATTGATTTTTATGTAGTTCAGGCCAATAAGAAAAGGAGGTTGAAGCGTGCAACAGTCTAATGCATACATCATAGTTTTTTCCATAATAACCACCGTAATATTGGGAGGTCTGTTATCGGTGGCCTCGGTGGGCCTGGGACCCAGACAAAAGATACAGGTGGAACTGGACACCAAAAAAAGTATTCTGGGTGCGGTAATGGAAATACAAAAGACCGATGATGTACTGGCGATTTATGACCAGAAAATAGAATCACTGGTAGTCGATATCAACGGAAATGAAGTGGAAACGGATGAATCGGGCGCGCCGGTGGTAGCGGAAAATGTTTCCATCGAAAAGAATTACAAGCTGCCTCCGGAAGAAAGACTTTATCCTGTATTTTTATTTAAGGGGGACAACGGCGAGGTAGAAGCATACATCTTACCTATTTACGGCAATGGTCTTTGGGATGTCATCTGGGGTTATGTGGCCCTGGACAAAGATCTCAATACCATCAAAGGAGCAGTTTTTGACCACAAGGGAGAAACACCCGGACTTGGCGCCAGAATTGCCGAGGACGAGGTGCAATCCAGATTTGTGGGCAGGGAGGTTTATAGCAACGATGGCGAACTGGTGTCGGTAAGTATGCTGAAAGGTGAAGGAAATCCGCCGGAAGCTCTTGATGAACATCATGTTGACGGGCTGGCAGGTGCTACCATCACTGCCAGGGGTTTGAACAATATGCTATTGAATTACCTTGAGTATTATCAGAGTTACTTATCGAAGATTTCATCGTAGAAATTAACCGTTTATGGCAACTGAAACTTTAGAACAACCGGTAGTTAAGAAGGAGCGCAGTGAGGGATTATTGTCGAAGAGACGGCGCAAATTTATTACCGACCCACTCAATGATGATAATCCGATAACTATACAGGTACTGGGTATTTGTTCGGCCCTGGCCATTACACTGAAAATGGAGCCCACGTTGGTGATGTCAATTGCGGTACTTTTCGTGATTGTATTTTCCAATCTGATCATCTCACTATTCCGAAACCTCATACCCAACCGGGTCAGGATCATCGTACAGCTGGCGGTTATTGCCTCGCTGGTTACCCTGGTAAATGAGGTGCTGAAAGCCTACTACTACGATATGTACAAGGTTTTGTCGGTATATGTCGGCCTGATCATTACCAACTGTATCATCATGGGCCGACTAGAGGCATTTGCCATGGGAAATAAGGCCTGGGATTCAATTCTTGACGGATTTGGCAGTGGCTTCGGCTACGCCTGGATCATCCTGGCGGTAGCCTTCTTCCGTGAGTTGTTTGGGTTTGGCTCCCTGTTTGGCTTTGAAGTTTTCAAGGCCATAGGTATTGAGAATTTCCCTAACAACGGATTGATGGTGACCCCAATTGGGGCCTTTATGATTATTGGAATAATTATCTGGATACAGAGAACCAAATCGGGATACGTAGAACATTAGCATATGGAACTGATTAGCCTGGGAGTAAGATCGATTTTTATTGATAACATGGTATTTGCATACTTTCTCGGTATGTGTTCCTACCTGGCCGTGTCAAAGAAGGTGTCAACCGCTGTGGGATTGGGGTTGGCTGTTATTTTTGTGCTTACCATAACTGTCCCGGCCAACTGGTTGATTAAGGAGTTTATTTTAAAGGAAGGTGCGCTAAGCTGGATGGGCTCCGGATTCGCCTCGGTAGATCTCAGCTTCTTACAGTTTATTATGTTTATAGCCATAATTGCCGCCATGGTGCAGTTAGTAGAAATGGTTATTGAAAAAGTATCCCCTGCCTTGTATGGATCTTTGGGTATCTTTCTTCCCCTGATCGCAGTAAACTGTGCCATATTGGGTTCTTCCTTATTTATGGTTCAGAAAGATCTTAACCTGGTAGAATCCACTGTTTATGGATTCTCTTCCGGAATAGGATGGTTCCTGGCCATTATAGCTTTGGCAGCAATTCGTGAACGGTTAAAATACAGCAATGTTCCCGACGGTCTAAAGGGACTGGGTATTACATTTATTATTACCGGTCTTATGGGACTGGCCTTCATGTCTTTTATTGGAATATCCATTTGATCTCAGATCTTAGAGCTAAAATCTTAGATCTGAAGTGGCTGCCTGAAAAGCTGGTAAATCCTGCTGACACTGATTAAATTGCCTACAGTTCAGAACGCATCATAGGCCAATGTTTCAATTTATCCAAAAGTATTTCCTAAGGGGATTGTTCTTTGTAGTGCCCATCGCACTAACTATTTATATCATCGTAATTTCCATTCGCTGGTTGGATGGCTTAATAGACCTCGATATCCCGGGACTGGGTTTGTTGATCATACTTGGTTCCATAACGGTATTTGGCTACCTGGGAAGCTCTTTTTTGGCACAACCTATTATTAGTTTCTTTGAGAGCGTAATGACGAGGCTCCCTTTGGTGAGTATTATATATACCTCGCTAAAAGATCTAATATCGGCCTTCGTAGGAGATCATAAGAAATTTAATCAACCGGTCATCGTCGACTTGGTCAAGGATGGTTCCATAAAGCGGGTAGGATTCGTTACCCAACAGGACCTGGAAGAGCTGGGAGTCCCCGGATTCGCAGCCATCTATTTCCCTCACAGTTACAACGTCTCAGGAAACCTGGTGTTGGTTCCCAAAGAGCAGGTCAAAATCCTTCCCCTCTCCAGTACGGAAGTAATGAAGTTTGCGGTATCCGGAGGAGTTAGTGGACTGGTACCGCCCGGTAAGTAATCTATGGGCCAGCTAGATCTCTTTGAAGATCCCGGAGCGTCTTCATTCAAAAACTTCACCATTTACCGGTCTTCAGCAGGTTCAGGCAAAACCTTTACCCTGGTAAAGGAATACCTGAAGATCGTGCTGCGGGATCCTCAGGAATACAAGCATATCCTGGCCATTACCTTTACTAACAAGGCCACAGAGGAAATGAAGACCCGCATTATCCAATACCTGATGGAAATGGCGGATGGAAAGGATCCTGATATGAAACAGGTGATCCAGGAAGAGGTAAAACATTACCCGCAGAAACTGGACATACAGGACCGCGCCCAAAAAGCGCTTAACAATATTCTTCACAACTATTCAAAATTTTCAGTCAGTACCATCGACCATTTTTTCAGTCAGCTGGTACGGGCACTGGCCAGGGAACTCAAACTGAGTCTTAATTACGAAATTGATGTGGATGATGACCTGGCCATGAAGGAGTCGCTCCACTTGCTCTATGAAAGTCTTGGTCATAACGATGAGTTAAGAAGCTGGATAAGAGATTTCGTATTTGGACGGATAGAAGGGGATAAAGGCTGGCAATTGGACTATACGCTGATAGAATTCGGAAAGGAATTATTTAAGGAAAAATTCCACCAGGGTTTCAGTAAGATCGAAAAAGACGAAGTCAATATAACGGCACTGCGCGAACTGGAACGCCAGTTGCAGACCACTGAAGAAGAATATGTAAAACAGATGAAAGACCTGGCCAGGAGGGCCAATAAGCTGATCGATGATCATGGACTAAGCAAAGAAGATTTTAAGGGTAAAAGTAACGGAGTAGCCAACACCTTTGACAAAATTATCAACAACAAGCTAAACCTTACTGATACCTTCAAACTGGTAGCTACCGGTGCTTCTGACTGGTACACTGCCACCAGTCCCAAGAAAAATCAAATTGACCAGCTGGTGGCGGCGGGTTTAGGGCAACTCGCCAGGGAAATATACCTGTTTGATAAATCGCATTACCAGCGATATGTAACGGCAAAGGTATTACAGAAGCATATCTACAGTTATGGGCTATTGGAGGCTATAAGTGATCGGCTTAGAATTTACCGCCAATCAAACAACCTCATGCTGCTTTCACAAAATAGTTTCCTGCTGCGAGAAGTTATTTCCGACCGCGAAGCGCCTTTTCTCTATGAGAAGCTGGGGAATTACTATCGTCATGTGCTTATTGACGAGTTTCAGGATACTTCCACCTATCAATGGGAAAACCTGAAGCCGCTGGTTACCTATGCGCTGGATCGTGGGAATCATGTATTGCTGGTAGGTGATGTTAAGCAGTCGATCTACCGTTGGAGGGGGGGTGATCTCAACCTGTTACTTAATAAATCAAAAGATGATCTTTACCTGTACCATGGGCAGTTGGAAGAGAAGTCACTTCAGGAAAACCGCAGAAGCTCCCAGGCGGTAGTTTCATTCAACAATAAGTTTTTCAGACAAGCCAGTCAGGCACTGTTGTTGACCAAAAACCTGCCGGAGAATCCGGTCATGTTGCCAGAAGTATATAAAGAAGTGGAACAGGGATTACATTCCAAATCATCCGGGGGAGTAGAAATAAGGTTTTTTGATAAAGGTGGAGGTGACTGGAGGCAACAATCGCTGGAGTACCTGACCGGGGTGATAAGTAATCATATAGCCAAAAAAGGTCTATACAGCGATTTTCTGATCTTGTGTGATAGGAACCTGGAAGTGGCAGAAGTCTCTCAGCACTTGTCAATGCTGGGAATCCCGGTGGACAGCGAGCAGGCCCTGAACCTGGCAGGAAACTGGGTGGTAAGGTTGCTGATCAGTTGCATGTACCTACAACTGGATTCCCGAGACCAGCTGGCCAGGGCGGAAATGGCCTACCTCTATCAGTGGGGAAACCAAAAGGGAGCTGTGGATTTTGATACCTTATTCAGGGAATCAGGTGAGGTCAATTCCGGGTTGCTGGAGAATTATTTACCCCAGGAAATAGTTACTAGATGGGACGATCTTGCACAGCATAATATTTACGAATGGGTTTCAAGAGTCATACCATTACTGGTAGAATCGGACCAGGCGGACCCTTTTATCAGCCGGTTCCTGGAAATATGTTTGTTGCAAAATAACCGGGGAAGGACCACGATCCGCGACTTTCTGAACTGGTGGGAAGAGAATAAGGAAGACCAAATGGTGATTTTCCCCTCGCATCAGGAGGCAGTTAGGGTTATGACCATTCACAAGGCCAAGGGCCTGGAGGCGCCTATCGTACTCATACCCTGGGCCGATTTTGAGTTAAAACCCCGAAAAGATACCCTGTTCTGGACCGACCAGCTCCCTGACCGCTATGCAAAATACAAACTGCTACCATTGAGTTTTAGTTCGGAACTGATCGACTCAAAGTTTGCGGATGCCTACAGACAGGAACTGTTGGAAGGCCTGACGGAGGGCCTCAACACGGTTTATGTAGCATTTACCCGGGCCCGACAGCGGTTATATGTTGGCAGTTACCAGCCTTCCGGAACGCTCCATGCGGATGACCTCACCCACCTTTATAAGCTGCTTTGGAGCATGTGTACCGATCCACAGTGGGATGTATACTGGAACGCGGATACCAAATACCTGACAGTTGGTAATCTGGATGAACCGCTATTGCGCAAGCAACAGGAGTCAGCCCCCGCCTTGCCAATCGACAGGATCAGGCTTGGTTCATACCAAAACAAGATTATACCGGGAACAGGTGATCAGAGAATGTTTACTCTGACAGAACACTACAAAGCCCAACATATCAGGGAGGGGATACAGGTACATACCGCCCTTGAGCGTCTGCAATGCAGGGAGGAACTACCAAAGGTTTTGAAGCATATGCAATCGGAGGCGATCATTACCAGCAGTGACCGCAGGAATATTCAACAAAAGATAGAAGAACTTTTCCGGCAATCTGTGTTCAGTTCTTTTTTTGACCCGGAATGGAAAGTTTTTTCCGAAAGAGAAATCACCAGTAATGGTAGACTGTATAAACCTGACAGGGTAATAATAAAAGGGAAAAAAGCGGTAGTAGTCGACTATAAGCGGGAAAAAGAAAATCCGAAGCACCATAAACAGGTTGGTGATTACGGCGGCCTGCTGGAACGAATGGGATTTAAGGATGTCCAAAAATACCTGGTGTACGTGGGCGAGTTAAGGGTAGTGAAAGTATGAATGGGTTTATTCAATATATAGTTAACCATATTCCTGAGGCTGGGGCTCCGGGACTGGCCAATATGGCGTACGTTTTTCCCACCAGGAGGGCTGGTTACCATTTCAGAGATGCGCTGGTAAAACGGTTCGAAGGCCAGACTTTCTGGCTGCCCCGGATCTTTAGTATAGAAGATTTCGTGGTTCATTGTACGGGCAAAGCCGTTAGTAATGAGGTTGACCTGTTATTCGCACTTTATCAGGCATACCGGGATACCTACTATCCAACTCATGACAAAGAAGTTGATAAAGAGGAGCTTCCCACATTCGACAAGTTTTACTCCTGGGGACAGGTACTGCTCAAAGATTTTGACGAAGTGGATCGCAATCTGGTTGATACCGGCCAGTTGTACCAAAACCTGGAGCAATTAAGGGACATTGAGATCCGGTATCAGGATAGTGAGGAAGTGCGGATAGCTTTTGATCGTTTTAATGAAATGATGGGTGCCGAACCCACTGATCTCAGAGCAAATTTTGCCAACCAGTGGTCCAGGGTTAGCAAGACCTATCATGCGTTCAATAAAGTCATGAGCGATCGGGATATATATTACCCGGGAATACTTTACCGGTTGCTGGCAGAACAGCTGGAAGAAGGATCGGCGGTACTGGACTTTGAGCAAGTGTGTTTTGCCGGGTTCAACGCTTTGTCGCGATCGGAGGAGGTAATCTTCAACAGGCTGATAGAAAAGGGCATAGGTACACTTTATTGGGATGCTGACAAGTCGTATCTGGAACATGAGGTTGAAGAAGCAGGTAAGTTCATGCGCAGGAATTATCGCAAATGGCGACCTTCGGATTCCAGTCATTGGGTAATAACCGATATGCTCAGTTCACCGAAAAAAATCAATATGATAGGAGGTGTCCAGGCTGTGGGCCAGACCCAAATTGTGGGGCAACTGATAGAGGGTATGCCCGTCGATCAGCATGACCGATGTGGCATCGTCTTGGCAGATGAAGGGCTGCTTTTTCCCCTTTTGTATGCATTGCCTGAAAGCATAAAAAGCCTGAATGTTACCATGGGATATCCCGGCAACCACAGTCACTGGTTCAGACTTGCCTGTTCATTTCTCGAGTACCAGTTGCACAAGAGAGGAAAGGGTGACAAGGTATACGTGGAAGTGGAATATTTAAATGACTTTTTAACAAATCCCCTGATACAAAGATCTTTACCAAGTATTAGGGGCATATTGTCATCGTTAGGAAAGAAAAGCAGGTGGTTGGCTCTTTCTGATTTGATTGAGAGCGAAACACCAGCAATACTGGTGCAGGCTTTACAACCAATGGACCGGGTAGCAGATCTTGCCGGGGCTCTGACTTCATTACTGATGTCGATATACCAAAAGCTCCGCCTGGAAGAGAAATTGGGGGAGATTGAAACTGGATTTGCCTATCATGCCATCAAATTGATGAGGCAGCTGGAAGACCGGGTCAGGGAGTATAATCAGCAATTGGAATCCAGGACTTTTATGCGCCTGGTGGTCCAAACATTTGAACAATCCAGGATCCCATTTTCCAGTGAACCTACCCGGGGGCTGCAGTTGATGGGTTTCCTGGAAACCAGGGCGCTTGACTTTGAAAGGCTAATACTGGTGTCGGTTAACGAAGGGAGGGCACCCGGGGGCAACAGACATAATACTTTTATTCCCTATGCGGTTAGAAAGGCCTTCAAGCTGCCCACTTTTGAGGAACAGGATGCTATCTATGCCTATCACTTCAAACGGATATTACAACGGGCCCGGGAAATAACCATCCTTTATAACACCGAAGTAGCAATTGACGGATCCGGTGAGAAGAGCAGGTTTCTCTGGCAGCTCAAGCAATCATTTCCTCCGGACACAATTGTGGAAAATACCTATCAGATGTCTCTGAGTAAATCAAAACTTGATACCTCTTTAGAGATCCAAAAAACCGGACAGGTATTAAAAATGATGAGCAGGTTTTTGATTGGGGAGGACTCAGTAAAGTCTCTTTCACCTACCGCCATCCGCCATTACCTGGATTGCAGCCTGAGATTTTATTTCCGGTATGTGGTCAGAATACAGGAACGTGAGCAGGAGTCAGCCGAACTGGATGCCCGGGATTTTGGGAATATTGTACACAAAGTACTGGAGAAGCTCTACCAACCGTTGGTGGGGTCGGTTTTAACCGGTGAGCAGATTAATAATCTATTAAGCTCGCAGCAAATATCTGATGCGGTCAGTGAAATTCTAAAGATATACTTCAATCGATCTCAGGGGTCGGTATTAGAGGGAAAAGATATCCTGCACCAGCAAATCATTCAGAAATTAATTTACAAGGCCATTGAGAATGACCTCAGCCAGGTTCCCTTTACCCTGGAAGGAACGGAAATGAAGATCACGACCCCTTTGGAGTTCGGTCCCGGGAAATCCGTAAATCTTGAAGGTACCCTGGACCGGGTGCACATTAAAAATGGTCTCATCCATCTGCGAAAACCGGTATTTCCGCATAACGGAGATGAATATGTGGCGCAGCATTTTGAAGAACCAAAGTGGAAATCCGGATTCCAGGCATTTTTTTATGGATTGTTGTGGAACAAAAACTATACCCCCGCTCCCTTGAAGCTGGGAGTATATCCTCTTAAAAAAGTGAATGAAGGGGTCAGGTATCTCAACAGCAATAAGGCCATTCCAGTTTCAGGTTTTGAAGAATTTCAAAGGTTGTTGCTGGAAACACTGCTGGACATATTCGATGAGGACAAACCTTTCGTTCAAACGGAAGACACGCTAC
Source organism: Bacteroidia bacterium (assembly GCA_030430675.1). Lineage (GTDB taxonomy): Bacteria > Bacteroidota > Bacteroidia > Cytophagales > Cyclobacteriaceae > SZUA-3. The sequence goes on from JAUIKU010000029.1 coordinate 29,456, forward strand.
GTTGCAGGTATTGTGCTTACAAGGAGATATGTCAAAGGTGAGCAGGAGGTTTCTGCAAAAGCAACTGTATGCTACATCCTCAAAACTGTTGCTAAACAACTGTATGCTACATCCTCAACACTGTTGCTACTATGCCAGTACATTCACCGCATTTAAATCGTCAAATGCCACTTTAAGCCTCTCAATAAAGCTTTGTTCGGCGGCTCTTAACCAGGAGCGGGGATCATAATGTTTCTTATTGGGTACGTCCTCACCTTCGGGGTTGCCAATTTGTCCCTGTAAATAACCTTTCTTGTTTTCGTAGTAATTGTGTACCCCATCCCAGAAGGCCCATTGCATATCGGTATCGATATTCATTTTGATGGCACCGTATTCGATTGCTTCCCTGATTTGGTGTTGGGGAGACCCTGAGCCTCCGTGGAAGACGAAATTCACCGGGTTATCACCGGTTCCAAATTTCTTCTCGATATATTCCTGTGAATTTTTAAGAATGATGGGCCTGAGTTCTACATTGCCTGGCTTGTAGACGCCATGCACATTTCCGAATGCAGCGGCCACGGTAAACCGGTGGCTTACCTCCAA
>JAUIKU010000270.1 GCA_030430675.1 Bacteroidia bacterium
ATCGTCGTTTGGTTTTCCAGCCAGATCGTCTTGAGCCGTATTGCTTCGCCCTATTCGCCCCCACGTACTCAACGCACTGACCCGTCAGTTGCCCAAGCCAATTACATCGACCGGCATGTTTTGGCGAAACTCGACCAATTGGGGTTGGAGCCGTCTCCGCGCTGCCGAGACGAAGTGTTCGTGCGCCGCGTTTATTTGGATACGATCGGTCGATTACCGTATCCAGAAGACCTGCACCAGTTTTTGGCCGATAATCGCCGAAATACCCTTTCCCCTGGCCTCTTGGAAATTGCTTAAATCCGGCAAAGGCGTATCTAAATGAAAGTGGCTGTTGAGATAGACGCCAATGCTGCGGCTAACCGGATGTACGGAATGCGATGCCAGTGCGGCGATTAAACTGGCCTGATAGGGGCCGACTGTACCCACAAAGGTCATTTTGCTGATGGATTCGGTAAGCGTCCCGGTTTTATCGAAAATTATACTGTTTATTTTAGCCAGGTGGTCCACCACCTGAGCATTTTTCAGATATAACCCGTTACTGCCAAATACTCTCAACGTATGTCCCAAGGTAAAGGGTGTGGCCATGGCCAATGCACAGGGACAGGCCACTATCAGCACTGACGTAAATACAAAAAGTGACTTTTCCGGGGCAAAGAACAACCAAAACAGCGAAGCAATAATAGCCAGTGAAAGCACTACCACCGTGAAGTACTTGCTAATCACGTTTATAAACAAACTGCGGGGATCTTCTTTAGATTTCCGGAATGCCTGGTGGTTCCAAAGTTGGGTCAAATAACTTTGAGAGACTTCCTTGATCACCTGATACCGGGCTTTGACCCCCTGGTGTCTCCCCCCGGCGAAGATCCGGTCCCCCTGGTATCTGGTTACCGGCTGCGACTCTCCACTAACAAAACTGTAATCAATGGTAGCCACCTGGTCAAGCAAAATACTGTCAGCCGGAACAAGCTCTTCATTTCTGATGGAGATGATATCACCAGGTGCTAACCGTTCTACTAATACTACTTGTTCTACTCCCTGGTCCAACCTGGTCACCGCCAGCGGAAAATAATCCTTAAAGTCCCTGCTAAATGACAGTGTACGGTATGTTTTATATTGAAACCACTGGCCGATTAACAACAGGAATAGCAGGCCGGCCAAACTATCCAGGTAACCACTGCCTTCACTGAACAAAATTTCGTAATAGCTCTGTGCTGCCAAAGCTATTATCCCCATACTTATTGGCACATCCAGGTTCAGGTGCTTTTGTCTGATGCCATTGAGAGCGGACCTGAAATACCCTGCGGCACAATAAAACAATACCGGAAGGGATAGTATCAAAATGATCCGGGAAAACCAGGTTGACAGTCGCACATCGGTTGCCATGTCCAGACCCAGATACTCAGGGAAGCTCAACAACATAATATTGCCGAAACAAAATCCCGCCACCGCTATCTTTAATACCAGTTTCCGGCTTTCCAACCTGGCAACATCGGTTTTTCGTTGTTCCAGGTTGATACTCGGTTCGTATCCGATGGCCGCCAGTAATACTACCAGTTTCCTTAAACTCAACACACCGGGATCATAGTCAACCGCCAATTCACGGTCGGCCAGGTTGGCCCTGGAAGATAATATACCTTCATTCAGCCCTCTGAGGTTTTCCAGCAGCCAAATACAAGAACTGCAATGAATACCCGGTATATTGAATCTAACCTTCTCCAGTTCCGGTGATGAAAAATCGAGCAATCGCAGTTTTACTTCCTCATTATCCAGGTAGGCAAATTTATGAGTATCAACCGCTTCATTTTTAATTCCCGGGGTGGATTCAATCCGGTAATAGTCCGTCAACCCATTGGATTTGAGAATTGCATATACCGACTGGCAGCCCTGACAGCAAAAGCTATGGTGATCATATTCAATGGCCGGGGATGTGCAATCGTCCCCGCAATGAAAACATTTAAGATATTGATCAACACCGATCAATCCCATACAGATTTCTTTAAAAGTCTTTACTCCTGGCTTTATAGAGGATTCTTAAAACAGGAATCACGGTCCATAAACATAACACAAATATGGAAGTAAATAAACCCAATTGCCTGCCAAAAAATTGCTTAAAAACCGCTCCTGTATAACCCAATAAAGCAGAAATATCCAGTTTCAATAATATCAATGTTCTTGATAGGTCAATAGGATTTAACATAGTTCCCAACAAGGATAATTTATCCAGGGGGTAATCTTCGAAGATCACCAACGACATCAGGAAAATCCCATCGTAAATAACTGCCAAAAACAACCACATCAAAACAGCATAACCAAAACCTTTGATCTTATTCTCATTGTTCAGTGAAATGGTAAATGCTATAGCAACAAAAATGAAGGTCAAAAAAACACCTGTCAATAATAACAGTGAAAAGTCCCAAATTGCCCCGGAATTAAACAAGCCATAGATTACAAAAGGAATACCTATTCCAAACAACAAGCTGAAAGAGAGAGAAAGGGCAATTCCCAAATACTGACCCAAGAAAATGGAGCTTCTTTTAATTGGTTGCGCCAATAGCAATTCCGTAAACTCTCTGGAATTGTAGTAATACATTACCCCAAAAATGGTTCCGATCAATGGCACCAATATGATGATCACGTTCATCAGGGTAATTACCGCTTTCGATAAATCATTATTTAAAAAAAGCAGTACCAGTGCCAAAATCAGGTAGAATAAAAAATAGATATAACTCCACCGGCTTCTGGCCAAATCATAAAAACTGTATTTTAATATCTTAAACATGGTTCTTCTCCAATAGTGCGGCTATGGCATGTTCAAGATCCGACTGTCCGGTGTCTTTTTTTAGGGTTTGAATGTCTCCCTTGAAGTGAATATTACCTTCCAGTAAAAACACAATCTCATCGGTCATTTCTTCCACAAAACTCATTATGTGAGAAGTGATTAAAATTGTTTTTCCTTTTTGCTTTTCTTGCAAGATCAATTCCTTCAATTGAATCAAAGCAAGCGGGTCAAGCCCTGTGCTGGGTTCATCCAATATCAAAATAGGGCTGTCAAACATGAAGGTTAATAAAATATTCACCTTCTGTTTAGTGCCGCCTGACAAATTACCCAACTTAGCATCCAGGTAAGGCTGGAGACCAAATTGTTCAATTAACTGCTGGTCTTTTTCCGTTTTTCCTCGGAGGTCTTTGATCATGCGAATCAGCTCCTTTACCTTTAGGTTGGAAGGGAAATTGGCAATCTGTGGCAGGTAGTCGATCTGTTTTCTGTAGTCTGAGGATTTTTTTACATCCATTCCGGCAACCCTGATGCTTCCTTTATCGGGAATCACCATGCTCAAAATGGATTTAATAAGTGTGGTCTTACCGGAACCATTTGGTCCCAGTATAGCAAATATCCCCTGTTCAGCAATATGCAGGTTTAGGTCTGACAAGACCACATTTCTATTAAACTGCTTGCATAATCCTACCACCTCTATCATAAGGCATTGATCAAGGGGTGTCTGTCTACCAGTTCGTCAGGCGTGAAAACAGGAGATACTTTTTCAGAAAAATCGAGAATATCTATAAATAAGCTTCTCAGCAATACAATCGTTTCAGGGGTTCTATTTACAATGTAAGAAAAAAGCTTTACCGGACGATAGGGCACATCGCCAATTCCATCCCTGTCTAAATCATAACCACTGTATTTACTCCAATAATTGCCTTCAAACAAATTGTCATTGATCCGGCTATTGTAAGAGACATCAAAGGAGTTGTGCAGGAATCGATTGCCCTTAAACAGATTTTTATAACATGCTCCTCTCACTTTAATTGCCCAACCATTGCTCTTGAAATCATTGTTCAAATAATTCACCCGGTTAGCTCCTTCCACACTTATGGCAATGGTGTTGTTGTCAAACACATTATTTTCAATTTCAAGGTCATTGATCTCCTTCAGCAACAATCCAAAAGAGGCCGTGCCCCAATTGTCTCTAAATAAATTGTTATACATCTGAATGTGTTTGGAAAACATCACAGCAACCCCTGCTCCGTTGTTTTCAAACTCATTATTGGTATAAATATCATTGTTTGAAAACATAAAATGTAAGCCATACCTCAGGTTTTTCCGACTCACATTCTCCGTAACAGTGATGGAGTCGGCAAACTCAAGGTAGATCCCATCGCGCACCCCCTGTACTATGTTTTTGGAAATGAGAATATTATTGGAATACCATAAATGGATGCCGTTCCCCGAATTATATTCATCTTTTGCATCACCAATAATCCTGTTGTGGTAAATTTCTCCGTTATGTGATTTCTCCAAAAATATACCAAAGAATAGCTTTTCCAGAACCACATTGCGGATTACAAAATCACTGCTCTTTACCACTCGTATTGCCGCATGGTCAGAGGTGTAGCTGGTACCTACATTGATGATAAAAAGACCATCAATGGTAACGCTGTCAGCAACAATACGAAGAACCTCACCCTGGTCTTCTCCGTCAATCACAGGATAGTCTTCCCCGATAATGGTCAATGGCTTATCTACCAATAAATTGTATTCCTGGTAGGTACCTTTTTTTACCCAAATGGTATCGCCACGATCTGCCATGGCAATGGCTTGTTGGATGCTTTTAACCGGGCACAACTCACACACCTCTGTTCCCATTGCTGTTAACTTTATCAGGGACAGGAAGCATGTGAACAGCATCAAACGGAATCCATTAATGCACATACCTTTATTCATCTAAATACCATGGATAATTCAGCACTAGCACCGGTAACCTAAGAGGGTATTTGACCTATTTTTTTTATCTGTTTTTGTAAATCATCCCAATTGTACAATTCTCCGCCTTTCTCTTCTTTCAGTTGTGTGGCCTTGGCATCGGTTTTAAAAGCTGTTAAAAATGCCCCCATTGGGCTTGGCAAGTTTTCACTAATAAGAAATGTGGCTTCTTTCATGGGTACAAAAGCCTCAGGTGATTCAAAATGATTGGTAAACAGCAGGTAACCTTCCTTATTCTCCAAATCGTTTTGATAGCGAATGAGACATTCAGCGGCATCAAATTTGAAAATCTTTCCTTTGTCGGTAACTATCTGGGCTCCGTGTATCTTATCCACTATAGTCATCTGACAATAATGGCAGGCATCTTCTCCATATACAATGGGTTGTGGGCTCTTACTACATGAATATAAGCTCAGGATATACAGTAAAAGGAGACTGTAGAAAGGTT
>JAUIKU010000271.1 GCA_030430675.1 Bacteroidia bacterium
CAACCGATCCATCATCCCCAACCGGTGGATTTATATTGTCAAGAGTAGAGACCCTGAACATTTCACCGGCTCCTTCAGCGTCGGAACCGGTAATAATCGGGGTGTGGATATTGTAGAAGCCGCGTTCGTGAAAGAAACGGTGCACGGCGTATATCATGGCATGACGCAGCCGGAACACCGCTCCGAAAGTCTGACTTCGAGGCCTTAAATGAGCAATTTCCCGGAGAAACTCCAGGGAATGTTTCTTGGGTTGCAGCGGATAGATTTCCGGGTCCGCCTCCCCGTTTACTTCAATCTTCTCGGCGGTAAGTTCGACGTTCTGACCTTTACCCTGTGAAGCCCGCAGGGTACCTGAGGCGGTAAGGCTGGCTCCGGTATTGATCTTTCTCAAAAGTGACTCTCCCAGTTGGGCCGGGTCGCCCACAATTTGCAGATTGTGTATGGTAGAGCCGTCGTTTATTGAAATGAACACTACATTTTTGCTTTCTCGTTTATTTCTCACCCAACCCTGGACGGTGATCTGCTGATTCAAAACAGATCCCGATATCACCTGCGATATTCTGTACCTGGTAAAAGCCACTGCCCTGAAATTTTTGTTGATTTTTGCTTAAATACTTACTTTTTCTTATCAAAATAATCCGCTCAAATTATATTGCACGCTGCCCGGCAGTTAATCTTGATAAAGCGAGTGCAAAACAACTATAATTTTGCTGTTTCTGCAAAGAAACAAAGAATTATAATAAATTTGTTCTAGTGTAAACGGGACGTATTTAGGCGGTTAGCTTCATGCAAAAACTAGGCTTAACTCAGAGTTTAAATCAGAAGCTCTCTCCCCAGCAAATCCAGTTTATTAAACTTCTGCAAATCCCAACCGCGGAGTTAGATACCCGGATAGAAGAGGAGTTGGAGATAAACCCTGCCCTGGAGGAAGGTCAGGAAGATAGGGAAGAGGAGGTGGACAACCTGCCTGAGGAGGACAATCAGTCAGATAATGACGATGAGGTAAATGTTGAAGATTACCTCCAGGAAGACGATTTCTCGGGCTATAAAATGCAGGGAGATGGCAATTACGGTGAGGAGGACAAGGAAATCCCCATTCCTATGGCCACTACCCTGAACGACCAGTTGATATCACAGCTTGGTTTCCTGGGACTTGACGAGCGCCAGACTATGATAGGCAAGCAGCTGATAGGTAGTATTGAAGCGGACGGATACATTCGCAGAGACCTGGAAGCCATTATCAATGACCTGGCTTTTTCGCAAAACATTGAAACGGACCTGGAGGAGCTGGAGCAGATTCTGGAAAAGATCCAAGCGTTCGATCCACCGGGAATTGCCGCCAGAGATTTACAGGAATGCCTGTTGCTGCAATTGGAACGCAAGGACCAACAATTGCGGGATGTCCAGAATGCCATCAATATTCTCACCCATAGTTTCAATGAATTCACCAAGAAACATTACCAGAAAATAATTAAGAAACTGGATCTGGCATCGGAGCAGGAATTGAAAGACGCCATTCAACTGATTACCAAGCTCAACCCAAAACCGGGTGGCGTATCCAGCGGCCTGGTCAAGACCCAGTACCGGGTACCCGATTTTATTATTGAGAATGAAGAGGGGAACCTGGTGGTGGTGCTCAACTCTCGCAATGCACCGGAGTTAAGGGTAAGCCGGTCTTATTCCGAAATGATGGACAGCTACAGCAAGAGCAACAAGAAAGATAAGAAGCTAAAGGAAACGGTAACTTTCGTAAAGCAAAAACTGGATGCCGCCAAATGGTTCATAGACGCCATAAAACAGCGGCAGCAGACCTTGTTAAATACCATGTCCGCCATTCTGCACTACCAGTACGATTTTTTCCTGGAGGGAGATGAGAGTAAACTACGTCCAATGATCCTCAAAGACATTGCAGAGAAAATAAATATGGATATTTCCACGGTATCCCGGGTGGCCAATAGCAAAAGTGTACAAACCGAATTCGGGGTTTATCCCCTCAAATATTTCTTTTCCGAGGGAATATCTACAGAATCGGGTGAAGACGTAAGTAGCAGGGAGGTAAAACATTCGCTGAAGACTTTGATCGAACAGGAGAACAAACGCAAGCCGCTGTCGGATGACAAGTTAGAAAAGTTGCTAAAGGAGCAGGGGTATATGATCGCCCGGCGAACGGTAGCCAAGTACCGCGAGCAGCTGGGAATTCCCGTGGCCAGACTAAGGAAAGAGTTGTAGTGGTTGAACGAATAGCCCGGTTTATATCTTTACTTTTCCACCCGCTCTGGATACCAACGTTGCTTTTCGCCATTGTTTTCAGGTACACTCCATCACTGGCCACTCCCATCAACCAGGAGTCAATGCCCAGAATGTTACTGGTAATTTTTGCTCTTACCGGCATTATACCGGTCATTACGCTGGCGCTGATGAGACTGCCGTATTTTATTATGATAGTAAGGCTATGGGCCAGGCAACTGTCAAATGGCATTGGCGGTACCCGGGCCCTGTTGGAATTGAGGCCTCAAATTGCAATGGTAAGAAGGCAATCTGTAATTCAAAGCTTCAGCATGAGCACCCGCTCGGAAAGAGTAGCGCCGTTTTTTGTTATTACCGCTTTCTACATTGCGGTATGTGTAATGCTCAGCAGACGAATAGGCTGGGACAGTTTTTTTATGGTAGCTATGGTTACCATTACCGGCATCAGTCTTTTGGTCTCTTTGATTACCCTGTACTATAAGATTAGTGTACACAGTGTGGCAATAAGCAGCGTGGTGGGGTTCTTAATGGCGGTCCTGATGCTTAGGGCGGAGCCGGAATTATTATATCCGTTATGCGGTTGCATTACGGTGGCAGGGGCAGTAATGTCATCAAGGCTGTATTTGAATGCGCATACGCCATCCCAGGTAGGCTGGGGATGCTGGCTGGGATTCGCGGTAAGTTTTATGGTGGCCTGGCTCTACCTGTAGTCAGTAAAGAATTAAAAATCAAGGATTGTCCAATAGTGTTTGGATTTTAGTGCAGAAGGTATAACCTGAAACCATAAAAGCACATGTATCAATACTTAAAACTCAACAGTGAAGGGGGCGTAGCCACCATCATCATGGATCGCCCTGAAGTTTACAATGCCCTCAATGATGACTTGACCTACGAGCTTCAAAAGGCCCTGAAGGAAGTAAAAAAGGAGGCTGAAATTAGAGTGCTGGTTATTACCGGGACCGGAAAGGCCTTTTGTTCCGGTCAGGACCTGAAAGAAGCCTCTAAAAATCCCGGAAAAGTATATTCAGAATCTATTGAAAAGCGATACAACCCCATTATACGAGCCATTCGGGCACTTCCCGTCCCGGTTATTTGCCGATTGAACGGAGTAGCCGCGGGTGCGGGTTGCAGTCTGGCGTTGGCTTGTGATCTCATTCTGGCTGCCGAGTCCGCTATGCTGATGGAGATATTCATAAACATCGGTCTGGTATTGGATTCGGGATCCAGTTATTTTCTTCCAAGGAACATCGGTTACAACAGGGCGTTTGAGCTGAGTACCATGGGTACCAGGGTCACTGCCCAACAGGCATTACAATGGGGGATGGTAAATGCCATCGCGCCGGATGACGAACTGGACCAACTGGTGGAAAAATATACTACATATTATGCAAATGCCCCCACCAGGGCTATTGGTTTGATAAAGAAAATGCTGGATAAATCACAGCATGCCACCCTGGAGGAAATGCTGGAATACGAGGCCATGTGCCAGGACATTGCGGGAACCACACAAGATCACCAGGAAGGTATTAGGGCTTTTATGGAAAAAAGGCCTCCGGAATTCAAGGGAAATTAAAAAATACTGATGAGAAGTCCGGTTTGCATCTGGCTGGCGGTAGTGGCTTCCGGGCCTTTTCCTTTTTCGAACAGATCGTTCAATCCATAGTAGAAGTAGGCCGAAATCCCGGCAACACCCAGGCTACCCTGTAATCCGTAGCGAAAGCGGTTTAGGTTAAAGTTGTCTTTAACTTTCACCTTTTGTTTTTCACCCAGATGGTCAAACTTCACCTTGGTATGGCTGCTCATGAGGATACCTACTTTTCCGCCGACAGAAAGCTTGACACTTTTTTTGAAGTTGTCCTTATTGAAATGGTAGCGCAGTTCCAGGGGAATTTCAAAATAGGTAGTGGCCAATTTGGTCCTTTTTACCGAACCGTATTCCGAAGGGTCCAGGCCTTCCAGGCTAACCGTACCATTAATATTTCTCACCAGGGTTACATCTTCTTCAAAACTGAATTTATCGGTGGCCAGGCCAAATCCGGGATGCAGGGTAAAAGCAGACTCACCTAGTCTGACCGAGTATTGGTAATGAAAGTTGAATGCTTTGGAACCCCAGAAGCCGGTGCTCATGCTGTCGGGATGATCAACAAGAAAGTTAAACCCAAACTGCACCCTCAACGCTCCCGGTAGATCGGGAGAGGAAGCTTGCTGTGCAAAGAGACTGGTACTGCAAAAAAGGGCCAAAGTGGCGATTAGAAACCTCATATTTCGGTAAAATTCAATTTTAAGAATTTACCCGGCAAAGATACTATTTTGAGTCCATTCACCATGGATATATTTTATAAAGGTAATTTATTGGTTAGATTTGCAGGCGTTAATCAGCAACAGCATACAGGGGGGAGCATACAGGGAGAGGGCATAGGGCATGTCGTTCCACCAGCCGAGCATGCCTTGGAAGCTGGCAATGCGGATGTCGGATGCAATGGCGAGGAGGATGGCAACGGCTATTTGTATGAGGAGCTTTTTTTTGGCTGCCATAGGTGCGAGGTCGTCTTTGAGGCCCATCATGAAGATGACTAGTACTGCACCGATGATGTATTGGAGGTGGGCGTAGGCTTGGAAGGGGACCCAAAGCAGGACGGCAATGAGTAAGCCGGCGAAAATGCCTACTCCGCCAATGGAGGGGGTGGCGACAAAGTGGGAGCTGCGGTGGCCGGGCTTATCGAATAGGTGTTTGTCTACGGCTATCCTGATGACGGGGGGGATGGCGAGGTAGGTGATGAGGAATGCGGTGATGAAGCCGAAGAATAGGTCGAGCATAGTTTTTTGGTGTAAGGGGAATTGGGGGCAAAGATAAGAATTCTGAGGGGTTGGAGGTGGTTTTTTGGGCGCAGCGGTGGGGGGCTCGCGGGCTTGCTTGTGTTT
>JAUIKU010000030.1 GCA_030430675.1 Bacteroidia bacterium
AGTATTTTAGGTTGACATATAGCTACTTCAGGGTGTGACAGCATATATTGGATCAACTGATCGGACCATCCAGGGGTGACTTCAACGTCGGAGTTTAACAGGATGTAATTGTCAGCCTGTACTTCACGTAGGCCGCGGTTATATCCGCCACTAAATCCGTGATTCCTTTCCAGGGCTACCACTTGTACCTGGGGATAGTGGTTTTTTAAAAAATCCAGGGATGCATCATTCGAGTGGTTGTCGATTACTACCAGATGGCATTGACCGGAATATCTGGTAACAGAAGGTAAAAATCGTTCCAGATAGGCTACACCGTTGTAGTTGAGAATTACAACAGCAGTCTTATCCATTCAAGATACTTCCGAGATCAAGTCCCGGGATGTTGGGTATTAACCCGTCGGTACTTTCCTTCATCGCTTGACGGACCTTTTCTTCCACCGACTCCAAAGCCTTATTCACTGCCGCAATAATAAGATCTTTTCTCATTTCAGCATCCTCGGGAGCATTCAGGGATTCGTCAACCTGCAAGTCGACCAGAAGCCTTTTCCCGTTGACCACCGCTTTAACCAGACCGGCACCCGATTCACCTTCAGCCGTTATATTGACCAGGTTGTCCTGTGCCGCCTTGATCTTACTTTGGGCTTCCTTTAACTGGCCCATCATTTTCATCATATCAAACATATCAGTTGTCTTTTCTTAAAAGATATAGCGTCCCCTGTTTAACTGAAACCCTGCCCTTGGTATCGGTGGCTTCGATGCGGTAGACATACCCATCTTCAGGGCTTAATGAGCCTTTATATACACCATTCCACCCCTGCTCCAGCTCGGTACTGTGAAATAACAGTTCTCCCCAACGATTGTAAATTTCCATACTATAATCATCAATAAAAAGCCCCTGGGCATTAAATGTATCGTTCAAACCATCATTATTGGGGGTAAAGCTGTTGGGTACGAAAATCTGAATTGGGATATCCACCTTTATAATGTTGGAAACACTTCTTAGTGGCACAGTATCATTTGATATGGCCAGCACCCGGTATTGACTGATTTGCCGGTTGTTGGTAATGGGGTCCAGATAACTTGTGGCATTTGGTCCCAGGCTGATGGGAGCACCTACCGGTGATCCGTTTTCATCCATGATCTCCAACTGGTAATCGGCCACTCCGTTTTCCCAGCCGGTATAGGGTGTCCAGTCCAAAACATAATGCTGATTATCGGGATTTTCACCGGAAAGCTTCATGGCACAAGCTATGGTACTGGGCTCGGACTGTTGGCCACAGGTATTTTGATAAACCAGGTAATAGCAGTAGGTATTTATTTGTGGCCTCAGGTTAGTGTCGGTATAGGGAAAACTCTCTCCCTGGCCGATTGCCTCAAAAGGACCATTGTTTTCTGATCTGAAAATGCGAAAAAAATTCAGCGGAGGTGCATTGTCCCAGTCAACAATAATGCTGCCTCCATCTATTGAAGCGGTCAAAGATGCCACTGCTGGCGGAGGTAAAGAATTAATGCCTGTAACACACCTGGCAACACTGGTGCTACGCCCACCATCATTGTATTGCGTGCTGATCTGATAACAGTAAAGCTGATCGCAGGTGGTTCCGGTATCTGTGATTCCCATGGTACCAGCATTGGTAATGGGAGGTCCCATGGCCATATTATTTCGCTCCACTTCATACTGACTGAACTGTGGCGTGCTGACCGTGTTCCAGTTAACCTGGTTTTGTCCGTTTTCAGCCGTTACCTGAAGACTGATTGAACATACTGTATTGGAATAAATCTCAATGTTTGAACATCTCTCCCGGGCAGCAATCCGGTAGCAGTAGACGCTGTCGATGGTATTCAGGTCGTATATCAGGTAGTTGGAATCTTTGACAACCCGGATGTTTTTGTAGTTACTGGTACCATTGACAGCAGCCTGTAATACATAATCAACATCAGGAGAACCCAGCGTGTAATCTATCTCGATTTGGCCGGTATTATAGCCCTGGTTCACTACCGTAACCTGTTCTATGGACGCCATAGGGATATTATTAACGGGGGTCATCATCTTGGTGGTACTGCCGCAATTAACCGGGCCATTATTAAAATAGCCACTTACCGTCACCGGATAACTATTATTGCCGGGAGGGTAAGCATGGGTGATGGCGGTAGTAGGTGGAGTCCCATCGCCATAATCGATTAGAAATCGCTCGTAGTAAGTATCAATTATCTTAACCGATACCCGGTAGTTGTTACAAAGCGTTATGTCGACTTGCGGCTGTTGTGGAGGCAATACTTCTATGACGATAGTGTCACCCCTGGGAATTTGGCTAGCCACTACCTGCACCAGAGAGTATGTCCCAGGCTCGGTATAAGTATATGAAGTGCTTGTGGTATTGCTGCTGGGAGGACAGAGTGATGGATCGTATTTAGGAGAAGCTATAACACAAGTGTCCGCATCGTACAGATACTGGGCGGTTGGACCTCCTGTTAAGTCAGTAATAGTGACCGTTAAAGGCGCACAGCCCTTTGCGTAGTCCACCTGAAACCTTCCCAATGGGCTATTTACTTGTGCCCAGCCTGTAAGGGAAAGGCAGGTAAAAAAAATCCAGGCAATATGGAAAGAGATTCTTTGCATATGTCTGATTACATGACGTATTAGGGGCTAATTAAGTCCCCTGTACTAAAAAATTGATCAATTGTTCCTCCGATTGCCGTTCCTGTTCACCCGAAACCATGTGTTTCACCGTCAGTTTCCCACTATCAATTTCTTCTGAACCTATCAAAACAACCGTTGGTATTCCTTTTTTATTAGCGTAATTCAGTGGTTTCTTTAGCTTGGCCCGGTCCGGATATAACTCTGCAGATATCTCACGGGAACGCAGTCTGGACAATAAACCAAGTGCAAACTCCTGACTGTGATCATCCATTGCGATCAACAGGACCTGGGCCAGGATCAGGTTTTGCTCTGGGAATAAACCAATCTGTTCCATAGCATCATAAATTCTGTCCACTCCGAAGCTGATACCTACTCCGGAAACACCTGGCATCCCAAAAATACCCGTTAAATCATCGTACCGTCCTCCACCACAGACACTTCCAACTCCCGAATCCTCAATGGTTACTTCAAAAATAGTGCCTGTGTAATAGGTAAGACCTCGGGCCAGCGTGGGATTAACAGTTACACTGCTGTTTTTAATACCCAGTTTTAAAATAAGATTGTGAATCTCTTCCAGATCTGCTATTCCTTTGGCTCCATCCGGTGATTTGTTCAAAAACTGCTCCAACTCCTGCCTGAGTTCAGGCCAACTTCCCGATAAATCAAAAACTGGCACTAGCCGGTCCAGTTGCTCCTTATCAAACCCCTTGTCTAAAAGTTCTTCCAAAACCTTTTCAGTGCCTATCTTACTTAATTTATCCAGGGATACCGCCAGTTCAGCTTGCTTTCCGGGGGCGCCAATTACCTCTGATATGCCATTTAGCAACTTGCGGTGATTAATTTGGATACTAAAGTCTCTGACTCCCAGCAGGTCAAAAACTTCATTGATCATAGCCACAATTTCTGCCTCACAGAGTAGTGACTCAGTCCCGATCACGTCGGCGTCGCATTGGTAAAACTCCCGATAACGCCCTTTTTGCGGCCGGTCAGCCCGCCAGACCGGCTGCATCTGATACCGTTTAAAAGGAAATGTAATATGGTGTCGATTCATTACTACGTACCTGGCAAAAGGGATGGTCAGGTCGTAACGAAGTCCTTTGGAGGCTATTTTGGTAAGTAAACTGCCGGAACCTCCCTGGTAATCTTCCAATGAGGTATTCTTCAGGAAATCTCCCGAGTCCAGGATCTTATACAGAAGTTGATCTCCTTCATCACCGTATTTCCCGGTCAGGGTTGATAAATTTTCCATGCTTGGAGTTTCCAGTGGCAAGAAGGCAAATTTTTCAAATACAGCCCTGATCTGATTAAAAATATACTGGCGCTTTGCCATGGTTTGGGGACTAAAATCTCTGGTACCTTTTGGGGTCCCCAGGTGGCTAGAACTCATAAAAATTTTCTTTTTCCAGTTACAAAAAAGCAACGATTTGGAGTCAAAATCAAAAGGACTGCGAAAATATTGCTTACACTGTATGTAATTTTTATTTAATCTACTAAATTTGCACCCTCGATTTCAATAATAGTATCATGGCAGTAACCAGGTTAAAAAGGAAAGATCGCAGAAATAAGGCTCGCGCGGCAAACCGCATCAAACGGATCAAACAGCTAAGTCGTCAACCGGTAATTAAAAAACTCGATACCGATCAGGAGGTTACCGCCAAAGAAGAAACCAAAGCTGCTGCAACCGGATCAGTAGCCGCGGAATCGGAATCCCAGGAAGAGGAGTAGAAATATTAAAAACTCCCTCTTTTACCCAATTTTATTACTTCCAGATTGGTGATTGCACCCTTGTCCAGAGAAAGACGAATGATGGTCTTTTTGTGGTGAAACCCCTGTCTACCAGCTGCTCCCGGGTTGATGTGCAACAGGTTAGGGTACGCAGGATCTTTTATCACCTTGAGTATATGACTGTGGCCACAGATTAATATATCAGGAGGCTCTTTTTCAATCAGGTCTCTGACCCTGGCATTATACTTTCCCGGTCTTCCTGCAATATGGGTCACCAATATGCTGAGACCTTCCCTTTCCAGCCACAGGTTCTCCGGGCAGCATGCTCTGACATCAGCGCCATCGATATTACCGTAAACACCTTGTGTGGGTTTGATATTTGATAAGGAGTCCAGTACCTCAACGGGACCAATGTCTCCGGCATGCAGTATTTCCTGGCAACATTCAAAATAGCCCGGAATTTTGGGATCCAGGTAACCATGAGTGTCCGCAATCAATCCCAGGGTCATGGTTTTAGTTGGTGAGTTGGTGATTTAGGGAGTTCCTGATTCAAGGATTTAGGGAACATTTACTGTTTAATTTGGTTGAAAACTAACAAAAAAATTACCTCAGGTGGAGATTGATGGTAATAAGTTGCAATTTGCGGGCAACAGCAGTAATATCAGCGCATGATTATTAGAACTGGCCTGGTTAAGATATTGTCTTTTGGATTTGCCAGGGGCATGTGCCTCTATCCTTTCGTCCTGATAGGAAAAGAAACTGAAATCACTGAACAGCTGATTACACACGAGCGTATCCATCTGAAACAGCAGTTGGAAACATTTGTTTTACCTTTCTATCTGTGGTATTTTCTGGAGTTCCTAATTCGATTTCTCCAGTATCGTAATTTTGAAAAAGCCTACCGCAATATTAGCTTTGAGAGAGAGGCTTATTATTTCGAGTCTCATCAGGAATATTTGACAATCCGGAAAAAATTTGCCTGGACTGGTTTTTTGAACCAGGCAGCTCCGGTAACTAACTGAATTTACCATGGCTGAAACACCTTCAACTATGTTGCCACTGGGTACCGTGGCACCGGACTTTAATCTTTTGGACACCGTATCGGATAGGAATTTAACACTGGATGAACTGAAGTCCACAGTGGCAACGGTTATCATGTTTATTTGCAATCATTGCCCATTTGTAAAACATGTAAACGAGGAGTTGGTGAGATTGGCCCGGGATTACCAACCCAGGAATGTTTCGTTTATTGCCGTCAGTTCAAATGATGTGGAGAACTATCCTCAGGACGGCCCGGAACTCATGAAAAAAACCGCTATGGATGTGGGTTATACTTTTCCCTACCTTTATGATGAAACACAGCAGGTGGCAAAAGCATACCAGGCGGCCTGTACTCCCGATTTTTACTTGTTTGGCCCGGACTTGAAATTGGTCTATAGAGGACAACTTGATGGCAGCAGGCCAGGAAATAATATTCCGGTATCCGGTGAAGATCTGAGACAGGCTCTTGATTGTCTAATAGCGGGTGAAGAGGTTCCTGGTGACCAGTTGCCCTCTATTGGTTGCAATATCAAATGGAAGCTTTGATCCTGCCTATTGTTAAATCCCTGCGGGTTTTATAGATAACCACTGTTGAAAGCAATTCTATTAAAGGATTTTGGTGCAGCAGACCAGCTGTACCTGGGTGATGCGGCAAAGCCTGCATTAGCAGACCACCAGGTATTGATCAGGGTGGAGGCGGCTGCGTTAAATCGAGCGGATATTTTACAGCGAAAGGGGTTGTATCCACCTCCTGAAGGTACCTCTGAAATACTGGGACTGGAGGTGGCCGGCCAGGTGGTGGAGGCGGCTCCGGGTGCGACTGAATTGCTTGGTCAAAAAGTAATGGCCCTGTTACCCGGTGGTGGGTATGCTGAATATGTTTCCGTGCACAAAAGCCTTATCCTGAAGATTCCCAATAACCTGACTACAGTGGAAGCAGCCGGACTTATGGAGGTAAGTATCACCGCCTGGCAAGCTTTAAAGTGGTTAGGTAAACTGAAAAAAGGCGAAGTTGTGCTAATTCATGCCGGAGCCAGCGGAGTGGGGTCTGCCTGTATTCAGCTGGCTAAAATACTCAAAGCCCGGGTGCTGGTTACTGCCTCCGCCGATAAGCACGATCTATGCAGCAGGCTGGGAGCAGAGCTGTGCATTGATTATCGGACCGAAGACTTTAAATCAGTGATAAAAGAGCACATTCCAGCAGGCGCCGATCTAATTATTGATTTCATTGGTGCTGACTATTTCCAAAAAAACCTGGATTCAATGGCTGAGGATGGCAGGTTGGTGATGCTTGGTTTGCTGGGAGGGACCAAAGCGGTTGATGTGAACCTTGCAGCGGTTTTATTTAAACGGCTGACTGTGCTGGGTTCAACCCTGCGTTCCCGGTCCTTACAGTACCGGTCTTCACTTATCGCTGACTTTCAGGAGCACTGTTACCCTTTTTTGCTAGAGGGATCACTAAAACCCGTTATCGATAAAGTGTTCCCCTGGGATCAGGTACAAGCTGCACATGAGTACATGGAAGCGAATAAGAACCGGGGGAAAGTGGTGCTGCAGATAAGGGATAAAATATAAACACCCTCCTTTCCAGGTAATTTCCTCATTCAGCTGAGGTTCATAAATGAAGAACCCTGCACAAGGCAGGGAAATCTTCAAAATTAAACCAAAAACTATGTATAACACCCTCTTGGACAGTGTACAACATTGTTATTCATTTAGGTATATACACCTATCAGACTAACTTCCGTCTAATTAAATCTAATAATTATTATAAAACAAATTGATTGTTTCTATTATTGTATAGATAATTGTTATGCATACCCTTTTATGAATATTACAATCACACAATTGGAGTATATCGTGGCAGTGGATACACACCGAAATTTTGCCAAAGCTGCAGCCCATTGCTTCATAACCCAGCCCACATTAAGTATGCAGATCAAAAAACTGGAGCAGCAACTGGGGATACTTATTTTTGATCGCAGTAAAAAACCGGTGAAGCCCACCAAATTAGGTAGTAAAGTGATTGCACAGGCCCGTAACAGCATCCAAAGTCTGTCCAGGATTCATGAAATTATCAGAGATTCCAAGGGAGATATTGAAGGTGGATTGAGATTGGGAATTATACCTACACTGGCACCATACCTGCTTCCCAGGTTTGTAACTTCTTTGGTGAGCAGATATCCGAAAACGCAGCTTATCATTGAAGAATTGTTGTCAGAGCAAATACTCGATAAACTAAGTAATGATTTACTGGATATTGGTATCATGGTCCCTCCCACAGGAAGCAACTTTAATTCACTGCCCTTGTTTAGGGAAGAGTTCTTGCTGTATTTCTCGAAAGGCCATTCATTGGAATCAAAAAAGGAAATTTCCATTAAAGATCTGGACACCAAAGATTTGTGGCTGCTGAAGGAGGGTCATTGCTTCCGGGATCAGGTAGAAGCATTATGCCGTAAAGAATTCAATCATCAGGCACAGAGACCTATACAATTTGAAACAGGAAGCCTGGAAACACTTAAAAATATCATTGATCAGAAAATGGGATATACTTTGCTTCCAAAACTGGCTACCCTGGGATGGACGGCAACTGAAAAGCAACGCCTCAGAAGGTTCAAAGGTAAAAAGCCTGTAAGGGAAGTATGTCTGGTATACCACAGCAGCTTTATTAAAGAGGGATTGATTAAAGCACTACAACATGAGATACTAAAGAGTTTGCCAAACGATTTTAATGGTGATCAGCAAAATCGTGTGGTCGACTGGGTGCCGAAATTGGAAAAATCCTAAAATTCAATATTGCATAAAAAAACCCCGCCGGAATGGCGGGGCCCCACTATTAAAAGGATTCTACTAGTTAATCGTGTATATCTTCAGCTGTTGACAGCATGCCTGCGCGCTTTCCTGGTCGGTGTCCATAGATCTCAAATCTTCTTCAATAATAGCCTTGAACTGGTTAGTATCGTACCGGTCATAAAAATTCCCACTGCCAGTATCAGAGTCTCAAATTTTCGTTTGTGGTTAGAAGCTGTCATAGGAGTCATCGCTAACTAACACCAGAGTATCAAATCGGATGCCATAATTAATAATATGCTCACTATCAATTTGTTAACAATTTGCCTGCAAGGATAATTGTTCAGTTTCGAACGAACAGTAGTGCCTTTGTGAACACCTTTGGTCTTGATTGCATTATTGATCATTTAGGTGCTTGGTTAACAATTCTTGTTTGTAAGGCTGGAGTAACATCCTGGCGTTGACATAATCAAAGATTACCACAAACTCCCGCAGCAGTTCATTTCCTATGGAACCCTGCTTGTGTTGATCTTTCCCTTTTTTGGAAAAATCTTTTTCGTCGATATAAATAGTTTTTGACTCGGTATACCACCGGTCATTTAGTCTTATAACAGCCTTACCGTTGAAGCCCAGAATTTCTCCGCCAAGACCACTGCCCACCCTTACTTTTGGTGATTGTCTATGGGGTTTAATTTCAGGATGGATCCCATTGAGCAGCGACAGTCCAAATGACCCCCCGGTATCTATCATTAGTCTAACAGGAACTTCACGTCGCTTATCCAGTAAACAGCGCTATTGATATATGGTTTGGAGTTTTCTATTACAACCGACAGTGATTGATATCCATGCGGGATGTATTCAGTGGGTTCCATCAGTGTAAGGATCCGTTTTTGGTAATCAATCTTAATGGCAAATCGGGCAAATAGTTGATAACCAATGATACCGTGAATATCAAATCGGCTCATATCCAGGTAGTCCGAATTTAGGATGGCCATTCCCATCATATTGCCTTCAATTCCGGGAAGTCCCAACTTTACTCCCCGGGCACGAAATGCGGTAACCCGGTGATCGGTGCCAACACCTGAGAATTGAATTCTTCTTCCAAAACCAACGCCGAGTTCCCGAGCCAGTTTTCGATCAAAAAATATGGCTTGAGCAGTGCCTGAGTCCAGAATAAAGTTGAGGGGTACCTTGCCGTTGATCACCACCGGAAGAATAACCTGATTGTTGAATGTATAGAAAGGGATCTCCGTAGATGTTTGTCCGGAGGTAAAATGAAACCGTCCTGGCTCATCACTGCCGGTACCGTGTGCCAGCAAGGGTACCGAAATGGTAATAAGGAGGTACAGGTTCCTGAAATAAAACATGGGGTGGGATTAGCCTATATTAAGAAAACGATAATCAGCAAGCCGGGGATATAGCGTGATTTGGGGTAAATTGAGAGGAAATGGCCATTAATTAGGGTAAGGATTTTGCTGAAAATCATCGTAAATTGCCATATGGCCAAATCTCAATCGAATATTGAAGTTACCCGGAGGAAGTTCATTCGCACTTCTTCAGTGCTGGGGGTGGCAGGAATACTGACCCCAACCCTTGGCTATAAGGCTGCAATGGTTGATCCACAGGTGAATACCATACCGGGAAAACATCCGGAAATGGTTGTTCTGAATGACAGGCCATGGAATGCAGAAACGCCTGCTCATCTGCTTGATCAGGATTTCACAGCAATGGATCGTTTGTTTGTAAGAAACAACGGTTTGGCTCCAACAGCGGTCAACCCCGAAAATTGGACCCTTGAAATCGCCGGAGAATCAGTAGTCAAACCGCAAAGTTTTACTCTTGCCCAGTTGAAATCGGAGTTTCAGCATCATACATACCAGTTGGTAATTGAGTGTGCCGGAAACGGAAGAGCAGAATTTAACCCCCCGGCTACCGGAAACCAGTGGAGTACTGGTGCGGTTGGAGCCCCCAGGTGGACAGGCGTAAGATTAAAAGATATAGTGAACCGGGTAGGAATGAAAAAAGATGCGGTTTACATTGGGTACTATGGTGCGGATAATCACCTCAGTGGAGATCCCAATAAGCCTCCCATAAGCCGGGGTGTACCCATTGGAAAGGCAATGGAAGATGAATCGTTGATTGCCTGGGCTGCCAATGGAGAGGACCTGCCCCCTATGCATGGATACCCGTTGCGACTAGTATTTGGGGGTTGGCCCGCCAGTACTTCCGGAAAATGGCTTACCAGGCTGGTGATACGCAATAAGGTTCACGATGGGCCTAAAATGACCGGCCAGTCATACCGGGTCCCCTGTGAACCGGTGGCACCGGGCAGTAAAGTTCCGGATGAGCAGATGTGTATCATAGAATCGATGCCGGTAAAGTCCATAATTACTTATCCCAAATCCGGGGCCGTGATCGGTCGTGGTCAGACGCTGGAGGTAAAGGGACATGCCTGGGCTGGGGACCTGGAAGTGTCAACGATGGAGTATTCTATTGATTTCGGGAGAAGTTGGTATCAGTTGGCTATCAGGCCGCCTGTCAATCGGTTGGCCTGGCAGCACTGGCAGGGTCAGCTTAAGTTTGAAGATCCGGGATATTATGAAATATGGGCCAGGGCCACTGACCAAAAAGGCAACCGGCAGCCGATGGTACTGCCCGGTTGGAACCCCAGGGGCTATTTGAATAACGCCTGCCACAGGATTGCTGTTAGAGTGGAATGATAAATTACAAATTTGGAATTGTATTGCTATTGACAATGGTGGTAGTTGGCTGTTCTGGTGAAAAATCCACCCAGGCGACCAGTATACCAGATGATTTGACCGCTATCGACTCGGTTTCCGGATTGGCAATTGATGAAAATTTAGCACTGGTCCGGGCACAGTGTACCGCCTGTCATTCCGCCAAATTAATCACGCAGAATGCTGCAAGCAGGGAAGGTTGGGAGCAGATGATTCGTTGGATGCAGCAAGAACAGGGCCTCTGGGACCTGGGAGCCAATGAGCCGGCCATACTGGATTACCTGTCCAAACATTATGGGGTGAAAAAAAAGGGGCGAAGACAACCTTTAACCGATATCGAGTGGTACCCGCTGAAAGAATAGTGCCATGAACAAATACCTGGATGTGATTATTAACGGGTATCAGGGATATGCCTCCTACCTGTGGCATGAAATAACCCATCCCCACTGGTTGAACTATTTCTACTGGCTCATAGGAGTAAGCCTTTTTTTCCTGATCCTGGAATGGGTACGGCCATGGAGAAAGAACCAGGCCAGGTTTCGACAGGACTTTTGGCTGGACTTCTTCTATATGTTTTTTAATTTTTTCCTTTTTTCCCTGATCATATACAATGCTGCCTCGGACGTGGTGGTGAACCTGTTTAAAGATTTTCTGGGCTTGTTCGGCATCAGAAACCTGGTGGCCATTCATGTGGAACAATGGCCGGTATGGGGTCAGTTGCTGACGTTGTTGGTGGTGCGGGACTTTATTCAGTGGTGGGTCCATCGATTGCTACATCAGGTTGATTTCCTGTGGGAATTCCACAAGGTACATCACAGCGTACAGCAAATGGGATTTGCGGCCCATCTCAGATATCACTGGATGGAAACGGTAGTATACCGCAGTATTGAATATTTACCACTGGCCATGATAGGGTTTGGCATCGACGATTTTTTCATCGTCCATATATTCACTCTGGCGGTAGGACACTTCAATCATTCCAACTTGACCGTCAACCTCGGTCCACTCAGGTATATTTTTAACAATCCACAGATGCATATTTGGCATCATGCGGAGCATCTGCCACCCGATAGACCTAAAGGAGTGAACTTTGGACTTACTTTTAGTTTGTGGGACTACCTTTGGGGAACTAATTATATTCCCTATGAGGGGCGAGACATCAAACTAGGATTTCCAAATGTTGAAAAATTTCCTAAAACGTTTTGGAAACAAATCACCTATGGATTTAGACGGAAACAAACCTATGAAAAATAACTAACTGCTATAGGTTAAATTGCAAAACCTCAGTAAGATTTCCTGTCCATATGGATTCTCACCTGCTCCATAAGCTTTGGATAGATACTGATTTCCAGCCGCTTATTTTTGTCCCGTCCCAGCTGGGTATTATTGGAAACTGCCGGATCAAAGGATGCCCGTCCTGAGGCAGTAACAATCGTGGGATCGAGTTTTGCCTCAGTCAGCACCCGGGTAACTGCGGTGGCTTTTAATGCGCTCAAGTCCCAGTTATCGTTGAGGTACCTGGCCTTCTTCACTATGGGTACTTTATCGGTATGACCCATCACCAGTACTTCTATGTTCGGCTGAGCGTTGAGAGCGATGGCCAGATGCCTAAGTACCTCCTGTCCCTGGTCGGAAATGTCCAGGCTTCCGACTCCGAATATTTCGGTTTCATCGATGGATATCTGCACTCCGTGTGGGATCTTGGTGATTCTAAAACCCGGCGAAACCAGGTTGTTTAAATCCTGGTTGATATTTTGATAAATGGTATTAATAGCGGTGCTGTCATACTGGGAGAGTGCTACCAGTGAATTCTCACGTTGACGAATGCTTTCCTCAAGTAGTCGGAGGTCGATCAGTACCTTCAGAAGACTGTCCTCTTTAACCTGCAGACTGCGATCCTTGCGAGCGATTGCAATCTTGTCCTTATCACAATCATCCAGTACGATTTCAAAATAGTCTTGCATGTCCTCGTATTTGCTGGTGAGCTGTACATGCTGATAAACCAATTCGGATTCATCCGTTCGCAACCTGTCCAATTCCCTGGTCATTCTTTGATTTTCCAGGTTCACCTGGGCCAGCTGCCTGGACAGTTCCTGGTTTCTTTTGTTGAGATTAATGGCCTTGGTTCTCTCCTGTGACAGGGTGATAGAATATTCCGTGGCCTTCAGCTCCAGATTATCCCGTGCCTGTACCAGTGAGTTATATTTTTGCTGGGAAACGCAGCTTCCCAGTAAACAGCAAAATAGCAAGAAGGTAATAAGTCGATTATGTACCATAACAGTATTGTCTTAGGTGACCAACGTCTCGGAGCCGGTAAAATTAACATAAATCTGAAGCGAGCACCAGTATTTCTTTTAATTAAACGAATCAGCGGCTATATTGATTTAAACAATAGATTTTTAGATGGAGTCCGGGATGTTAAAAACCAATTCGTTAAAAGGTCAGACCTTTATTGTTACAGGCGGCGGGACCGGGTTGGGAAAATCAATGACGCGATATTTTCTGGAATTAGGCGCCAAAGTGTTGATTACCAGTAGAAAGATTGAAATACTGGAAAAAACCAGAGACGAGTTTAAGCAATTTGGCATGGACAACATTCTGCCGCTTCAGGCGGATGTTCGCGACAGTGCTGAAGTTAAAAATGTATTGAATAAAGGGATCGAGTTGCTGGGCCCTGTTACCGGGTTGGTTAACAACGCCGCCGGAAACTTCATAAGCCCAACAGAGCGACTCTCCCCCCGGGCATTCGATGCCGTCATTGATATTGTGCTTAAGGGTACGGTAAATTGGACCCTGGCTGTGGGTAAACATTGGATAAAACACAACCAACCAGGAACGGTGCTTAACATTGTAACCACTTATGCCTGGACTGGTTCAGGTTTTGTGGTGCCTTCTGCCTGTGCCAAGGCAGGGGTGCTGGCATTGACCCGGTCGTTGGCAGTGGAGTGGGCCAAATACCGGATTCGTACCAATGCTATCGCACCGGGCCCGTTTCCCACAGAGGGTGCCTGGAGCAGGTTGTTACCGGGTGAATTGGCTAAAAAACTAGATCCGGCGCAAAAGGTACCGGTAGGCAGGGTAGGGGAGCACCAGGAACTGGCCAACCTGGCGGCCTATCTCATGTCACCCTTTTCAGCTTTTGTTAATGGTGAAGTGGTGACCATCGATGGCGGTGAATGGTTGAAAGGCGCCGGTGAGTTCAACCATATGGAACAGGTTACACCCGAAATGTGGGACACACTCGAAAATTTAAGATCCAAGGGCTAAGACCAAAAATCTTGTTACCTGCACTGCATCCGGATCTTAAATCTTATATCTATTCATAGATTCCATCACCGTTCGACCCCATGTAGGCGCCCCATTTGACGGGCTTTCTGATCTTAATGGGGGTGCTCACTCTTTTCAAACTCATTCCCAGAAAACGTCTCAAGTCGTTTGCATGGTTGTAAACTGAATAAACAATATCCAGATAGCCATCGTCATCCAAATCTCCGATCCAGGGACTGGAAAAGATGTTGCGAAATCTCTCAGTTTGATCTATTATCTGGTGCTGGTCGGATTGAAAGTCAATGGCTATTAATTGATGAGAGATACCCAAAGGGTTTAATATGTCTTCAGGCATTTCCATATCGCACTGGTAGTCATTGATATTTAAAAATGCTTCATCAAACCCATCCTTGTCAATATCGTAGCTAACCGGTGAAGAAACTACAAAGCAGCCAATACGGTTCTGGTAATTTATAGCACCGGAGGTGCCATCCAGCACCAGCTGATTAGCAAACGTATAATTGGGCCAGGTCCCTGAATCCAGGACAGCAAAAATCTCAAGGTTTTCTTTTTGTGTAAAATAACCCACTGCAAAGCTGGTGCTGGATTCCATGCCGGTAAAGGATCGTTTCCAAAGCTGTTCCGAGCTTTTGCCATCGATGGCCACAACAGTACCTGCGTGTGATACCGCTGCAATATCCAGGACACCATCCTTATTAAAGTCCGCCAGCACTGGTGGTGCTATGAAACCGTGGCCAGTTTCGGTAGCCAATCGTTTGGATGAGCGCAGGTTTTGCTGTAGCAGATCCTCCAATTTTGCCATATACAGTGATCCACTCTGCGTTTCCCCACCAGTGCCGAAAATTACCTTCCACTGCCCGGTTTCATGCTCCTGATAGCATACAGGTGACATGTATGACTCCTGAGCATCGGGCATGGTGTCTGCTGCCAACACATGACCGGATTTACTATCAAGGATCATTAGCACACCCGGTAATCTCCCGTCAGATGATCCGGCAGGAGCGCTCCAATTGCCGCCGTTTACCACCAGTAATTCCTTCTTTCCATCGCCATTTACGTCAGGTGCCCAGGTACTGCTGTAAAAATTGAATCTGGCGTAACGCAGCACTGGATCTGTATCATTGAATTGAAATTTCCAGATCTCTGCACCGCTGCCTCCATCCAGAGCGGCCATAAAATTACCCCTGCCTCCAATAAAGACCTCCGGAGTCCCATCATCATTAATGTCCTGGAATGAGGCTGAACCGACCACATGAGCGGGAGCTTTTTGCTGCCACAAGAGTTTCCCGGTTTTACCATCAACTGCCAGGACCCCTTGTTCCGTAGCTACAGTTTCTCCTCTACCGGCACCCATCACTATGTCCAGTACTCCGTCGTGGTTCAGGTCTACGGTCCGCGGTGATGATTGTGAACCAATCTGGAAGTAAGACTCATCCCATACCAGTTCGGATTGGGTTCGTTTTTGACAGGATATAAAGCACAGAAATGCTGCGGCTGTTAGCAATTTCCTCATAGTAATTCAGGTATGATAATTACTTATTTGTGAAACTAAAGAATTCGCAAGGTTACTAATTTTCTAGCAACAGCAACAGTATGGAGCATACAACAAGCAGCAACTGGCCCGATATTTATCGGGGTGTATAGCCTTACAGCCATCAGACAAGCAAACAGAGAACCGCATGCTCTGGTTACCGGTTGAGTTAAGACACAAATTATCCAATCCACTGGGTGCCCTTTCTATGTGCTCTTGCTTTTAATACATAAAAAAAGGCCATCTCATAGAGACGGCCTTTAATTTTATGTATTAACTTTTAATTCACATCCCACCATACTCTGGTCATGACATCATCAGGCATGGTTCCACCCGACTGAAGATTCTCACTGTTGGTGGCAACCTCGTTGATATCGTACTCAAGCCTTCTGAAAATTTGTCCACTGGAGTAATTTCCGGGATAATTAACAGGGGTCAGTACCGGATACCCGGTTCTGCGCCAGTTAGAATAAGCCTCATACCACTGTCCCAGGAAGTTCGCTGCCCAATACTGGGTATGCAACATTTCCTCGGATCCATCAAACGGATTTGCTGCCAGGTAAGCATCTACTTCCGCCTGGGTAACCACCTTAGTGGGATTGAAAATTCCCCACTGAAGCATGGAAGCTCCCACACCTGCATTATAGTGTGCTTCTGCAGAACCCAAACTTCCAGGGCCGCTATTGTTCCAGCCCTTCAGGGCTACTTCAGCCCTTAGCAATTCAACCTCTGCATAAGTTTGGAAGATCCATGGATCGGCGTTGTCCAATAGCTCCGGATTAATACGGGAAAATTGATTTTCACGGTCAAAAGGTTGACCAGTATAATCCTCCAGCATTTCGATGTCCATTCCATTGGGCATTCCAATCTGATCTGCCGGATCGGTCAACCACGGACCGTCCCATAATCCTCTTACGGCCCAAACTTCCAATCGAGGGTCGTTATTGGCCTGCAGCCAATCCACCAGTGTTTTGCTCAGCATATTCAGAGCACCCCAGTCGCTTGGATTCATGGCCCTGGAAATTCCATTTTGATTGAACCAGATACTGGGTCCGTCGTCATGAGTCAGGAAAGCCAGATCATCGTTACTCTGCATTACACCTCCTGCAATAGCTGCTTCGGCATACTGCTGAGCAGTGGCGGCATCCACGTTGGAAATTCGCATGGCCATACGGAGTAACAGGGAATTGGCAAACCTTTTCCATTTGGTAAGGTCACCCTCAAAAATCACATCGGCATCGGTCAGATCATCAGTACCGGTGCCAATTGCATTGGCAGCGGCCTGGACTTTTGCCAACATATCCATGTAAATAGATTGCTGAGAGTCATACTTTGGATAAAATATGCCATCAAGACCTTTTTGGTACTCACTATAGGCCACGTTACCATAGAGGTCCGTCATGATCTGCATGTTGTATGCAAACAGCACCTGGGCCACATGATGGGTGTTGATCATACCCTCATCCGGCATACCAGGACTGGTGCGGCGAATCACTTCTCCCAGCGTTTTGTGGGAGTCCCTGGATACATACCAGTGGAATCCGTTAAAACTATCCAGGTGATAGTAATACTTATCACCGGCGCCACGTTCCCCGCCTACCTGGTGGGTGGCCATCTGCTGTATCAGTCCTGAAGCCAGGTTCAGGTTTACACGGCCGTTGATGTAACGGTTTTCCGCCGACTGCACCATTCCGGTGGTCAGCAAAAACCGCCAATCCAACTCATTGGCCTGGGTTGGGTTGATATTCAACTCAACCAGTTCATCATTATCACATCCGGTCAACGGTCCAAGCAGCACGGCTGTTAACATGATGTATTTATATATTCTATTCATAATCATATTCTTTTATTCAGTTATCAACCTAAAATGTTACCGATAAATTGAATCCGTAAGATCTTGTTTGCGGAATTCCGTAGTAATCCAATCCCTGTGCGTTTGAATTGTTGTAGGTCGATTCAGCATCAACGTTTTCAATATCATCAAACAGGATGGCCAGGTTTCTTCCTACGAAAGAGATACTGGCTGACTGTATCGGCGTATTGGCCAACATGCTGCTGGGTAAACGGTATCCAATGCTTACCTGTCGCAACTTAGCGAATGATGCATCGCGAATAAACCGATCAGACAACCCTTGGTAAGCGCTCCAGAAACCATCGGTTTCTGTTTCGTCCAGGGTTAAATTTACCGGACTACCTTCCGAATCAACACCACTTACGGTGATGGATTCTCGACCTTGCGATTCAAAGCCCAATCCACTAGTGGGCACCACGGTCATTTCGTGCATGCCGGCGCCGACAAAACGAACATTTGTACCTGAGTAGATTTTACCTCCGGTTTTAAAGTCAATTAGGAAGTCACCATAGAAGTTTTTCCAGTTAAAAGTATTGGTGACTCCACCAGTAAACTTATGAACTCCGTTGCCGAGATTAACCAATTCTCCCGATTGTATAGGCTGGCCATTGTCTGGATTGAACACCGGCTGACCATCGAACATCTGCTGAGGGAAACCTTTGATAGTCCCGAATGGCTGACCTACTACATGGTAGATGAAAGCCCATCGGGTTCTGGGTTCTCCCAAACCACCGGCTACCCGGATCTCATCCAATCCTTCGCCAAGTTCAGTTACTTCACTGTCGTTATAGGCAAAGTTGGCACTGATATCCCAGCTGAAATCATTGTTACGGATCGGTGTTCCGGTCAATAGCAATTCTATTCCATTGTTGGTCAGCTCACCTACGTTAATAGTAGTTGATTCGAAACCAGTTCCGGTAGAAACAGTGGCACCCAGGATATCATCAGTAGTTTCCTGGCTATAGTAAGTAAAGTCAACTCCCAGTCGGTTGTCGAAGAACTGCAGATCAAACCCGATTTCAAATTCGGTGGATGTCAGCGGTCTCAAGGCTGAGTTAGGAATTGAGTTTTGTGCAATGTTGGCTGTAGGAGCACCAAGGTGTCCTGATCCCAGACTGTAAGTAAGTGCCAGGTTGTATGGATCGGTATCACCACCCACCTGGGCCCAGGAAGCTCGCAACTTACCATAATTAAGTATGCCGGTGGAACCCATTAATTCGGTAAACACAAAGCTACCTCCGATTGACGGGTACAAGATACTGTTATCATCCGGGTTCAAAGTGGAGAACCAGTCCTGACGCGCAGTGGCGGTCAGGTAAAGGAAATCACGATACCCTACAGAAGCAGATCCATAGACTGAATTAATACCTTCCTCCTGGATGCCATAGCTAAAGGTCTGGTTAGCGGTATTAGAAACTGTATAGAAGAAGGGAATATTGAAATTACCTCCATTCAGCGACAAGTCTTCACTTGATCGTCTCATACGGTTTCCACCTACAAATGCATCCACAGAGAAGTCACCGAATTGCCTGTTGAATCCAATGATTCCTTCAAGGTTGATTTCACGAACTCTTCTTTCCTGTTCGTTCATGCCACCCAATCTTGAATACCCGGTTCCGTAAGGTGTAATATCAGTATTTCGTCGGGTATACCAGTCCATACCGAAGCGGCCCTGCACATAAAGAAAGTCTGTAATATCAAACCTGGCCTGTTGGGAGGTGATAATACGGTCCCTGTAGGAATCGCTTTGAAACTGGTAGGCGGCAAACCAGGGATTTGCATTCCAAAGGTTGGTGGAGATTTGATACTCCTCACCTGGTGCTTTACCATCCTGTATAATGATTCCCATGTCGGCCTGATCTTCAAGGCTCGGTACCGTTCCCGGCATTTCCGGATTTCCGATCAAATCATTTACGTTGTAGCTGTTAGGCAAGGTCAGCAGACCCTGATTAGCATTTCCGGGAGAATCGGAAGTTAACGGTCGGTTCTGAGCGTCTTCATAGGAGTATAACACTTTGGATGTTAAACTCAGCTTACCAAATTTCCCGGTGTAGGAAACACTGGTATTGTAACGAAGCATAGAGTTTTCAGGTGTGATGGATTCGTTTTTCATTCTGGACAGGTTCACCCTGATCTGGTGGTCTTCATTACCACCGGTTAAGCCAAGTGTATTGGTGAAAGTCGATCCGGTTCGATAAAAGCGATCCAAATTCGCATCGGCCTGATACGTATAGGGTCGGCTGATACCGTCGAATTGAGGCACCATACTTCCGTCCAGCCTGGATCCCCAGTTGTTGCCGTTTCCAAAATCGAAGGCCTCGGCTGCAGTAGTCGGGGCGGCACCATCTCTTCCATGGCCATACTCTTTTTGCATGTCATATTGGTTTATGAGCTTTTCAAACACATAGTTTGATCGGAATTCAACACCAACACCTTTGCGGTTTGTTCCTGATTTGGTGGTGATCAGAATTACCCCGTTCGATGCCCTTGATCCGTACAAGGCAGCGGCATTGGCCCCTTTCAGTACAGTCATGGTTTCAATATCATCCGGGTTTATACTGGACATTCCGTCTCCTTGATCACGTCCACCCCAAAGGCCGGCCTGACCAAAGGAAGAGTTGTCAATGGGCACACCATCCACCACATAGAGCGGCTGGTTGTTTCCATCCAGTGAAGTGTTACCGCGGATGATAACACGGGTTGACCCCTGGGGTCCTGTACCAATGTTGCTCACGTTAACACCGGCAACTTTTCCTGCCAGGGCATTGGCCACGTTTATTTCCCTGGCCTCCTGGAAACCTTCTCCTTCGACCTGCGTCACAGAGTAACTCAGGGCTTCGGTTTCTCTTTCGATACCCAGGGCGGTCACCACAACCTCTTCCAGAGCAGCAATGTCCTCTTCCAGGTTGATGTCAATAGCGGACCGGTTACCAATAACCACCACCTGACTTTTGTACCCCACAAAAGAGTACACCAGGTTGGTAGCATCTGCCGGAACCGTTAGTGAATAATTACCGTCCAGGTCCGTGGTAGTACCAGTGGTGGTACCCTGAACCAGTACGTTTACTCCGGGCAATCCGGAGCCATCCTCCACGGATGTGATTTTACCGGTTATCGTTCGCTGTTGTGCCCATGAGACACCAACAGCAAGCAAAACCAGTAAACACGTAGTAATCAGTTTTTTCATAATGATTTGGTTTAGTTACAGTTTATTACGTATGAAAAATTAATGAATAAATAATTCCAAGTGGTTGATGCAATATTGTCATTTGATAGTCCGTGACTTAATCTATTAGGCTGATTAACAAAACTGCTATTCCAATTGCAATTAATGTCAGCATAATCTCCAGCCAATACCATTTTCTGTAGACTCTTTTCTCTTTAGTAGGACTCAAATCGAAAACTTTCAAAGGCTAAGTAATACATAGTTGGGAGAAGAATTTTTTTAGTTATACACAACCTTTGACACCTTTAAGATAATTATAATCCATATCAAATACTGCTTGATCTCCCATAACCTGATTTAACAGAATTATAATTATATGCACTCTTTTCTATGCTCTTTTTACAAAAAAAGCAAATCAAATATAAGGATTTTGCAAGTACCATAAAATTTCCATCTAATCTAAAATTACAAAATGTCGCCTAAAACTGACCAAAAAGGGGGTTAGAACTGGTCAGTTTGGTCATAAGGGCCGGAAAGTGAGATCCATATTACAGCTTTTCGGGTAATTGTGTCCATTTCAGTATCTTACGCTTTAGAAATGCTTATGAATTCAGGTTATCCGGATATATGGCGTGTTCTGCGATGAAGAAAGTACTGGTATTATTGCTATCGCTCTGTTGTGCACAAGTTTTGGCTCAGACGGATTATTCTTCATTGAGCATAAGTGCTTTGACTATTCATGACGGCCTTTCTACAGATAGAATTAATACCATATTTCAGGACCGAAAGGGGTTTATTTGGGTTGGAACCGATGAGGGCCTGAACCGGTTTGACGGGGTTAATTTTATTGAATACAATAACAAACACGACGACACACTTTCGCTATCTTCCAATATTGTGACC
The DNA here is from genome assembly GCA_030430675.1 of Bacteroidia bacterium. Lineage (GTDB taxonomy): Bacteria > Bacteroidota > Bacteroidia > Cytophagales > Cyclobacteriaceae > SZUA-3. Next base: position 21,676 of record JAUIKU010000030.1, read on the forward strand.
CATATATTGGAAGATAGCGAAGGTGCACTCTGGGTTGGGACCACCAGAGGGTTGAACCGCATGTTGGCAGATCACACGGGTTTCATCAGATTTAAGGAGTCAAACTTAAGCCTTGAATACATATCTGAAATCTATGAGGATAAGAATAAAGATTTATGGGTGGGAACCGGAGACGGAAGCTTACATCATTACCAAAAAGAGAAAGGAAGTTTCAAAAGCTATGTAACTGAGTATAAATCTCAGTTAAGAGAAATTACCGACGGGCCTAATGAGACATTGATTCTGGGGTTTGGTGACTGGGTACTCCCTGAGGGTAAAGGAGGACTGCTGTCGTTTGATAGAGGAGACAAGACTTTTTCAAAATATCTGTCCGATTCATCAGATGCTAATTTGTCAATTACCGATATCGTACATCGGGATGAATCTACCTACTGGGTTAGTACCTACAACGCCGGCCTCTATACATTAGACGTCGCTTCCAAAGAACTACTAAAATTCCAGGCCTCCGCCAACCAGGCCTCACTTCAGATTCCGGATATTTTATTCAAAATATACCGGGACAAACAGGGCATATTGTGGATTTGTACGGACGGCTGGGACGTCATGTGGTATGATACCGGTACCGATGTACTTACCTCGCTGTCACACAACGTGCCTCTGGCCGGCACCTCAAATTTAGCGGTAAGAACCGTGTTTGAAGATGACAACGGTATTTTTTGGGTGGGTACCGGTAATCACGGCATAATGGTATTTGACAAGTATAAAAGCCGGTTTCAACACCTGACGAAAGGGAACCGGGTGATCAGCCCAAGTGGTGAGGCAGTCCTTGCGTTAGAAGAAAGTAAAGATGGAGGAATTTGGATAGGTTACGATCACGGCGGGGTGAATTATATAAACCTGAAGACCCTGGAGTTTACACAATACCTCTATCAACCTGGAGCAGGTTTCACCATTTCTGATGACGTCATAAACGGGCTGTATGAGGCCAAGAATGGTGAATTATTTATTGGAACTTATCTCAACGGCTTTGATATCCTAAACCAGGACAGGAGTAGCTTCAAACATTTCGGAGGTAAAACAGCTCTTTTCAATGCATCCTATATTAAATGCTTTCACGAAGATGAAAGCGGTAATATGTGGCTTGGGTCCAGAAGCCAGGGGCTGATCAGGTTCAACAGAGCAACCGGTGAAACAGAAAATTTCAAACCTGACGATGATGTTCAGGGTTCACTCATGGGCAATCATGTCAGTGCCATTCTGGAGGAAGATCACGAAACCTTATGGATAGGTACATTCAGGGGACTCAATAAAATCGACATTAATACAGGGTCAATAAAATCCTGGTATCATCATCCCAATGACCCCGCCAGTCTAAGTGGGAATGAAGTATACACGCTATGTAAGGATTTGCAGGGAGGATTGTGGATTGGCACCAACAATGGCTTAAATTACTATGATCGGCTCAATGACAACTTTCTGCATTTTACAACCAGCAATGGCCTTCCCAGTAATACTATAAAGGGTATCCTGGCCGATGATTACAACAACCTTTGGATTAGTACCAATAGAGGAATCTCCAGACTTTCACTTGCTGACCAGAGCGTACGGAATTTTGGCAAGGAAGATGGTTTGTGGGGACTTGAATACGAAGAGAATGCGGCTCTAAAGGCATCCGATGGCTATATGTATTTTGGGAGTACAAACGGTGTCACCTTTTTCCACCCTAAAGACATTACCGATAATCCGAAAATTCCTCCGGTGATTGTTACCAATTTGTTAATCGCCAATAAACCGGTGGTAGTTAGCGAAAATTCCGTGTTGGAAAAACCAATCACTGAGACAGAATCAATTACGTTGTCTCCCGAACATGCTGTTTTCACCCTTGAATTCGTGGCCCTTAACTTCACCTCTCCGCAGAAGAACCAGTACGCTTACATGCTGGAAGGGTTTGACCAGGATTGGAATTATGTTGGTTTAAACAGACAGGCCACCTATACCAACATTGGAGCTGGTACCTATAATTTCAGGGTTAAGGCTTCCAACAACGACGGGATATGGAATGAAGAAGGCGCTTCTTTGGAAATTATTGTTTTACCCGTTTGGTGGAAAACCTGGTGGGCGTTTTCCATCTATTTTATAATCTTTCTGTTGGCAACTTTTGGAGCCAGAAAGGCGGCTATTTACAGGATGAGATTGTTAAATGACCTGAAGTTGGAACGTCTGGCCAAAGAAAAGGAAAACGAGGTCAACAGGTCAAAAATCCACTTTTTCACCAACCTTTCCCATGAATTCAGAACACCTCTAACATTAATAATCGGTCCGCTTGAAAAAGTGATCTCAAATGGAATTACTGACCTGGATATTCGCAAGCAACTACAGATAACCTATAGAAACGCCCGGAAGATGCTCAGATTGATCAATCAACTGATGGATTTTAGCAAGATTGACCAGGGCGAAATGGAGTTTAAACCAGCAGAAGTAGATGTAGTGGCGTTTGTGGAGAAAATTGCAGAGAACTTCAGGTTTCTGGCTGAGGAAAAGGGGATACAATTAAGTACCAGTAGTAGTCTTACCTATCAAAATGTATGGATCGATCGGGACATGATGGACAAGGTCCTTTATAATTTACTGTCAAACGCCTTCAACAGTACCAACAAAGGTGGTAGCATCAATGTATCCGTTGAATTTACTACCACATTAAAGAGTACCAATAGTGATATGCCGATCATCAATGGAGAAAGTATTGCCATTTCGGTGAGCGATACCGGAAGAGGAATTAGCCCTGAGCATCGAGACTTGATCTTTAAAAGGTTTTATAAGGCTGAACACAGCGGATATGGAACAGGTATTGGATTATCACTGGTCAAGAGTTTGGTTGAAGCGCACCAAGGTCGCATATCTCTTACCAGTGAAGTAGGCAAGGGCAGTAAATTCGTGGTGCAACTCCCCCTAGGTCGGGATCACCTGGATGAAAGTATTTCAGAAAAAAGTAATTCTGAAGCTGCAATCCGCGATTTTGAATATGTGGCCCCCCTACCAGAAATCGATCATGATGATGCGCTTACGATGGAAGCTCAAAGCCAAAAGGATTTTGCTCTTTTGATAGTTGAAGACAATAATGAATTGCGAAATTTTATTAAGGAAAGCCTGATCGATGATTATAATATATTTGAGGCCACCAATGGTAAGGAAGCGCTGGAGTGTGCGTTGACCGAATCAATAGACCTGGTAGTATCGGATGTAATGATGCCGGAAATGGATGGTTTTGAATTCTGTGAAAAGTTGAAGTCCAATATTAACATCAGTCATATCCCTGTGATTCTTTTAACCGCCAAATCAAGTGAAGATGAGAAGATGGAAGGGTTGCAGACCGGTGCTGATGAATACGTAACCAAGCCCTTTTCAATTCGATTATTACAGGTAAGAATTAGGAATTTAATCGAAACCAGGGCCAGAATAAAAGAGCAGGCCAGGAGACATAAAGATTTTGATACCACCGCAATTACCTATACGGATATCGACGATCAGTTTATTCAACAGGTGGTGGACATTACCGAAAGTAATATGGCCAATGCCGAATTTAATATTGATGAGATTATTAAAGAAGTTGGCATGAGCCGCAGCAACTTTTTTAGGAAAATAAAATCATTAACCGGTCAACCCCCGGTAGAGTTTATCGGCAGCGTCAAATTCCGGAGGGCGGCTAAACTGCTCTTGAACCCTGATCACAATGTTTCGGAAGTTGCTTCAATGATTGGATACGCTTCAGCCAAGAATTTCAGAAATGGTTTTAAAAAACATTTCAAAGTGACCCCCACGGAATTTGTTAAGATAAATAATCAAAATGGTAGTGGTAAGTAGCTCCTGGATAGCACTTAATTCTGATTTGACCTCCTCTTTCTTTCGTGCTCATCAAGGTAAATTTTACGCATACGAATAGCCACTGGGGTAACTTCCAAATATTCATCCTTCTGGATATATTCAAGGGCTTCTTCCAATGAAAACGTTTTGGGAGGTGCGATTCTTGTATTATCATCCGAACCCGCAGCACGCATATTGGTGAGTTTCTTGCCTTTCTGAACATTGACTACCAGGTCGTTGGCCCGGGTGTGTTCCCCGATAACCTGACCGGTGTACAAGTTGTCTCCGGGAAGGATAAAAAATGTACCCCGGTCTTGCAGTTTGTCTATGGAATAGGCAGTCCCGGACCCGTCCTCCATGGAAATCAGCGACCCATTTATCCGGCCGGGTATTTCCCCTTTATAGGGTTGGTAGTCCTTGAAGCGGTGATTCATAATGGCCTGGCCAGCGGTGGTAGTCAGCATTTGATTTCGCAACCCAATTAAACCCCGGGCCGGGACATCAAACTCCAGATGCTGCAGGTCGCCTTTTGGTTCCATAATGGTAAGCTCACCTTTACGCTGAGTCACCATTTCTATCACCTTGCCGGAATGCTGCTCCGGAACTTCTACTACCAGGTGTTCCACCGGCTCGTGCCGGGTTCCGTCAATTTCTTTAAAAATTACCTGGGGTTGTCCCACCTGAAGTTCATAACCTTCTCTGCGCATGGTTTCAATCAGTACCGACAAATGCAAAACACCACGTCCGTAAACCATGAATTTTTCTTCGCTATCACCCTGTTCCACCTTCAGCGCCAGGTTTTTCTCGGTCTCCTTTTCCAGTCGTTCCCTCAAATGCCGCGAGGTTACAAACTTTCCCTCTTTGCCGAAAAAAGGTGAATTGTTTATGGTAAACAACATACTCATGGTGGGCTCATCGATGGTTATCCTGGGAAGTGGTTCCGGATTATCGGGATCGGTAATGGTATCGCCAATGTCAAAGTCCTGCATACCCACCACAGCACAGATCTCCCCGGAGCTCACCGAAGCCACCCGGTTTCGGCCCAGGCCTTCAAAAACGTATAGCTCCTTTATCTTTATTTTGGAGAGGCTGCCATCTTTTTTGCTCAACCCGTAGGCTTTACCTTCCTCGATGGTTCCCCGGTACACCCTGCCAATGGCGATGCGACCCACATAGGAGGAGTAATCCAGTGAGGTGATTTGCATTTGCGGCAACCCTTCGAGTTGTTTGGGCGGCGGAATGACTTCCACAATAGCGTCCAACAACGGCGTGATATCGGTGGTAGGCTTACGCCAGTCAGTGCTCATCCATCCTTGTTTGGAAGAGCCGTAGAGGGTGGTGAAATCCAGCTGTTCTTCATCAGCATCCAGGTTGAACATCAGTTCAAACACTTGTTCATGAACCTCTTCCGGCCGGCAATTCTCCTTGTCTACCTTGTTAATCACCACGATGGGTTTTAACCCCAACGCTAAAGCTTTACCCAATACGAACCGGGTTTGAGGCATGGGGCCTTCAAAGGCATCCACCAACAGCAAAACGCCGTCGGCCATCTTTAATACCCGCTCTACTTCACCGCCAAAATCAGCGTGACCCGGGGTGTCGATGACATTGATCTTTACACTCTTGCTGTTAGCTGGCCCATCAGAGTCCACCGAGGTGGTTTGGTACCTGATAGATACATTCTTTGAAAGTATGGTGATCCCGCGCTCCTTTTCCAGATCGTTATTGTCTAAAACAAGCTCGCCCATTTGCTGATGCTCATCAAACAATTTAGCAGTTTGAATAAAGCGGTCTACCAGGGTGGTTTTTCCGTGGTCGACATGAGCGATTATGGCAATATTTCTTAAGTTGTCCATGAACTGTCAGATGAAGCCGCAAAGCTAAGAAATGGGCGGGTGAATTGACATGTATTAATCGATTACTTTTATCTTTGCCGCCATGACCTTTAAAAGACACACTGTTACAGCCGCGTTGCCTTATGCCAATGGTCCGGTGCACATCGGACACCTGGCAGGAGTATATGTTCCCGCCGATATTTACGTGCGGTTTCTGAGGCTACAGAAAAAAGACGTGCTGTTTATTTGCGGTTCGGATGAGTTGGGTGTTCCAATTACTCTCAGGGCAAAGAAAGAGGGAGTGACCCCCAAGGATATCGTGGATCGTTATCATTCGATGATCAAGAAAAGTTTCCAGCAATTCGGAATCAGTTTTACTCATTACAGTAGAACCTCAAGCCCCATACACTGGGAAACCAGTTCTGAATTTTTTAAATCCCTGTACGAGCAGGGGGTGTTCACCGAGGAGGTCAATCAGCAGTATTACGATGAACAGAGCCAGTTGTTCCTTGCCGACCGCTATATTCAGGGTACCTGTCCACATTGTGGATTTGAATCCGCTTACGGTGATCAGTGCGAGAATTGCGGAAGCAGTCTCAGCCCTTCAGATCTGAAAAATCCAAAATCCATGCTCAGTGGAAAAGCACCGGTGCTAAAGGAAACCAAGCACTGGTATCTACCCATGGATCGATATGAGGATTGGTTAAAGAAGTATATACTGGAAGGTCACCAGGAATGGAAGACCAATGTGTATGGACAGTGCAAGTCCTGGATTGATCAGGGCTTAAAGCCACGAGCCATGACCAGGGATCTGGACTGGGGGGTACCGGTACCGCTGGCAGAGGCCAGAGGTAAGGTACTTTATGTGTGGTTCGATGCTCCCATTGGATATATTTCCGCAACCAAAGAATGGGCCGCTGCCAATGATAAGGCATGGGAACCATATTGGAAAGACCAGGATACCCGTTTGGTTCATTTTATTGGTAAAGATAACATCGTCTTTCACTGTATTATTTTTCCGGTAATCCTGAAAGCACACGGTGATTACATTTTACCCGATAACGTGCCAGCCAACGAATTCCTTAACCTGGAAGGTGACAAAATATCCACTTCGCGAAACTGGGCGGTGTGGTTGCACGAGTATTTGGAAGAATTACCCGGTAAGGAAGATGTCCTTCGTTATGTTCTTTGTGCCAATGCCCCTGAAACCAAGGACAATGACTTTACCTGGAAAGAGTTTCAGGCCCGAAACAACAACGAGCTGGTGGCCATATTTGGAAATTTCATCAACAGGGCGGTGGTACTAACCCACAAGTATTTTGAGGGTAAAGTACCAGCAGCCGGTACTTTTTATGACCTGGACCAGGAGGTGATATCCAGGCTGAAGGATTATCCCGGTCAAATAGCCGCGTCCCTGGAAAGTTTCAGGTTCCGGGAAGCACTGAACCTGATGATGGAAGTGGCACGCCTGGGCAATAAGTACCTGGCCGATACCGAACCGTGGAAAGTGATAAAGCAGGATGAGCAAAGGGTAGGTACTATATTGAACCTCAGTCTGCAAATCGCTGGTAGTTTGGCAGTGCTGGCGGCTCCGTTTTTGCCAAAAACCAGTGAGAAGCTGAGCCAAATGTTGGGTTTGACCGGCCTTACCTGGGCACAGGCAGGGGGCCAGAGCCTGGTGCCGGTAGGTCAGAAGTTGGGGAAGCCGGTTTTGCTGTTTGAAAAGATAGAGGATGTAGTAGTAAATCAGCAAGTGGCCAAACTCGAGGCTACCAAGAAAAACAATACTACGGTTATTACTCCTGGCAAATCTGAAATTGCGTTTGAAGATTTTCTGAAAATGGATATACGGATTGGCCGGATCATTGCCGCTGAAAAAGTACCCAAATCAAAGAAGCTATTAAAACTACAGGTAGATACCGGATTGGACCAGAGGACCGTCGTAAGCGGAATTGCTCAGTATTACAGTCCCGAACAGGTGATAGGTCAGTCTGTGACTGTATTGTTAAACCTGGCGCCACGCAAGATCATGGGAATCGAGTCCCAGGGAATGGTATTGATGGCAGAACACCCCGACGGCACTTTCTCCTTTTTACAGCCTGATAAGCAGATGGATCCGGGAGGGGAGGTTAGCTAGCAGTATCCAGTAGGCAGTGGCAGTTGGCAGTTGGCACTGTGGACTGCGGAAAACTGCGCACTGCGGAAAACTGCAGACTGTGGACTACCCACTGCCATCTGCTA
>JAUIKU010000272.1 GCA_030430675.1 Bacteroidia bacterium
CGAACAGGAGGTAGTGCTAAACCAGAGGCTTACTCATGATATTTACTTAGAAGTTTGTCCTATTCACAAAAGTGAAGGAGTTTATTCCATGATTCCCGGGCCAGTAGACATTATCGATTATGCGGTAGTAATGAGAAGAATGGATAACAACAGGGAAATGAGCACACTGCTTCCGGATGGGAAAGTCAGCAAGACAGATATCAAAAAAATAGCCGGTCAGCTGGTCCGTTTTCATAAGAATGCCGCCGTAGTAAAAGGCAAACTAACACCCGAAGATCTGATTGAAGATTTCAATGATATTCGACAGGTTCAACCTTTTATTTTAGAACATTTGGGCCAACAGGCATCAGATGAACTAACAGTGATCATATCGTTTATAAATGATTTTATAAACAACAGGTCGGAATTAATACTTAACAGGGATCAACAAGGGTTTACCAGGGATTGTCACGGGGACTTGCATTCAGGAAACATTTTTCTGTTGGAAGAGCCTGTGATCTTTGATTGCATCGAATTCAACGAACACTTGAGAATAACCGATATTTTTGCGGAGTTGGGGTTTTTCTGCATGGACCTGGAATTTTACCAATGCCCGCATCTTAGCGCATATTTTATGGAGTGTTATCTGGCTGAATTTCCGGTTATCAGGAATGAGTCAGAAGAGTACCTTTTCTTGTTTTACAAACTATACAGAGCTAATGTAAAAGCTAAAATCAACGCTATAAAAGCACAGCAGGCTCATAATCAGGAAGAACTAGACTCCAGGTTGGCGCTGCTGGCACGATATTTTAAATTGCTGCTGGCATATTATGATATACTGAAGAATGCACCGCGATGACTTATTCTCCCTCCCATATTGCAAAGTTGGTCATGGGTTCTCCAACAGCGCGTTCAAACCAGCCGCCCATGTAAAGTTTACCCTGGTAATCTTTTATGGTCAAAACCTGCCCTTCAATACCTTCACCCAGGGTGAACCATTGTTCACCGTCCCAATGCATAATACCTGAATAATCCGGAGCTTTCTGATTTCGTCCGGTGAGGTATAAACCACTGTTATCTATGACCTGAAGGGTGTAAATTTTTTCCAGGGGATATGAAAACTCCTGAAACACCCCCTGATCAGCGAAACCGCAATTGAAAAACACCTTGTTTTGATAACCGGTGAGGACACTCCAATTGAACTCAGGTTCTGAGTTGATCCATACATGATAACTCCAGGTAATAGCGCCTGTATTGAGGCAATCGGCAAAACCGGAATAATTAAGTGCACTCCAGGTGGAACCATCGAACTGTAAAAGAAACCCGGTAGCTTCACAATCATACACCCAAACATCTTCAGAAGAATTTACGCAATGCTGTCCACTGAACCCTCTTAGATAAAGAAGATCATTTACTGCTTTGAAATAAGTGATGGTATCCACACCGGGAGCATCGATGAATACCAGACCGTTACCATTCCATACTCCCAACCGGTGGCCAAAGTTTAAATACAATAAGCCCCGATATTCCTCCATTTGTCCGCCGGTTTCCGCAAAACCCAAAGTTTGTAAAGCTTTCCCATCCCAGGACATGTATCTGATAAGACCATCCTGCCCTACCTCGCGAGAAGAGCCGCTTATAACCAACTTGTCCTGGTATTCTATTATCTGGTATACCTGGTCCATTAACAATTTTTCTCCCAGTCCCCACCATCGCGTGCCATCAAACTCTGCCAACCCCCAGGCTAATTCACCACCAATCTGTGTAAAGTCACCAACTGCGTATAGCTTACCCTGAAATACCTCAAATTGCCTGACAATACCATTGGCGCCTGCCTGAGGGTAGGTGTAGGTTCCCTGCAGATTTGTAATAGTAAACGCCGATACCATAACCGTATCGAAAGTACTGAACTGGTCAAAAAACATGCCCAGTTCCAGCTTGTAAATCCCCGGTTGGTCTGCTCGAAATGTAGTAACGGCCTGGTCTGGGCCTACCAGAGACGCCCGGCTATTTGCCGGTTTCTCGATAAACCGCCACTTAGCCTGTCACTGTTTTCAAGGCTCTCTTGGCGAAAACTTTGGCCAGGTGTCTGCGATAATCCTGCGAGGCAAAATGGTCGCCCATAATATCAACACTCTTGGCAGCAATCTCACATGCAGCATCCAGATTACTTTCATCGGGTACCTTGCCTTCCAGTTCCTGTTCCAACTGATGATCGCGAAACGGGATTGCAGATACGCCGGTAAATGCTACTTTGACATTTTCACAACTTCCATTGTTCCTGGTTACCATGGCTGCACAACCCACAATCGCAAACCTGCTGGCCGGCTGTTCAAACTTAATATAGGTAGACCTGGTTTCGGAAGAGGGTTTGGGAATCCTGATTTCGGTAATTAGCTCTGATTCATTCAGGTCTGTGGTAAACAGACCCTGAAAGAAGTCATTTACAGGAACGGTTCTCGTGCCGGAGGCGCCAGCTATGACCACTTCGGCATCCGCCGCCAGCAATGCCGCAGGCCAGTCCGCTGCGGGGTCGGCATGTGCAATACTCCCTCCTATGGTTCCTTTGTTCCGAACCTGTACATCACCGATAATACCAGCTGTTTCAGAAATCATGGGAATGGCAGATGCCAGCACAGAAGAAGTGGCAATCTGCGCATGGGTGGCACATGCCCCAATCACCAGGTAACCATTTTCTTCACGAATATAGCTAAGATCCGGAATGCCACCGATATCTATTAAAGCACCCGGATTGTTAAAACGAAGTTTCATAGCAGGCAGTAAACTATGCCCTCCTGCCAGAATCTTGGCATCCGGCCCTTTTTCGTTGAGTAACTGTAGTGCTTCATCTACAGACCCTGCCCGATAATATTCAAATTCTGATGGAATCATAACGCAGCCTCCTTAGTTTGTGTTTGCATCGCCTTCCACACTCTTTCGGGTGTTAATGGCATCTCAATATCTGTTACTCCGAATGGAGCTAATGCATCAATTACCGCATTAACCACCGCAGGAGTGGCTGCAATGGTTCCGGCCTCTCCTGCCCCTTTTACTCCCAATGGGTTATGGGGACAGGGAGTTACAGTACGATCCGTTTCGAACATAGGCAAATCGTCAGCCCTGGGCATGGTATAATCCATATAGGAACCATTCAGCAATTGCCCTGATTCGTCGTATATAGCTCCCTCAAGCAACGCCTGTCCTATGCCATGAGCAATCCCTCCGTGTAATTGTCCGTCAACAATCATGGGGTTAATTACGTTGCCCACATCGTCACAGGCTACAAAACGATCAATTCGCACCTTACCGGTATCCTTATCAACCTCAACCACCGCGATGTGTGCTCCAAAAGGATAGGTGAAATTGGCAGGATCGTAAAAACTAGTAAAATCAAGTCCGGGTTCCAGCCCTTCAGGAAAATCGTGTGGCACATACGCTGTAAGCGCCACATCTCCAAAGGCGATAGATTTGTCGGTGCCTTTTACCGTCCAGGCACCATTGGCAAAACTTAAGTCCTCCTGTGCTGCCTCCAACTTATGGGCGGCAATCTTTGCCCCTTTCTCCAGCACCTTATCGATTCCTTTCATAATGGCAGTGCCTCCGACCGCCAGGCTCCTGGAACCATAGGTACCCATTCCAAATGATACGGATTCCGTATCTCCATGAACGATATCCACATCTTCAATAGCAATTCCCAATTTATCTGCAACTACCTGTGCAAAAGTGGTTTCATGTCCCTGTCCATGTGAATGTGAGCCTACAAAAACGCTTACCTTACCAGTGGGCTGAACCCTTACCTGGGCAGATTCGAACAGGCCGGCCCGGGCTCCCAACGAGCCTACCACTGCAGATGGCGCTATACCACAAGCCTCGATATAGGTGGAAAATCCAATACCAAGCAATCTTCCTTCTTTTCTTGCCTGCTGCTGCTGGCTCCTGAATTCCTGGTAATCGACCATTTCCAGGGCTTTGGTAAGCACTTTTTCATAGTTACCACTGTCGTACTGCAAGGCCACCTGTGTTTGATAACCCGGCTGGCTTATACCATCAAACGGTGGTATGAAATTCTTGAATCTGAGTTCTGCCGGATCCACTTCCAGTTCCCGGGCGGCATTATCCATCAGACGTTCCAGTAAATAGGTGGCCTCAGGTCTTCCAGCCCCTCTCAGCGCATCGACCGGCGTAGTATTGGTAAAAACGGCCGTCAGGTCTATATGAATAGCTGGAGTAGTATAAAGACCCTGTAGCAAAGTACCGTGCAAATAAGTGGGCACACAGGTACTGAAAGTTGACAGATAGGCACCCAGGTTGGCGACTGTATTAACCCTTAACCCGGTTATTTTCCCTTCCTGATCAAATCCCATCTCTGCCTTGGTAACATGGTCCCGGCCATGCGTATCCGTCATGAAACTCTCGTTTCGCTCTGCGGTCCATTTTACCGGCCGGTTAATTTGTTTGGAACACCATACCATTAGTGCTTCTTCAATATAATGTGGGATCTTACTGCCAAATCCTCCGCCGACATCGGGTGAGATAATTCTCACCTTGTGCTCAGGCAAGCCCAAAACGAATGCCGACATCAGTAACCGGATCACATGAGGGTTCTGAGAAGTAGTATACAAGGTGTACTTGTCGGAGGATTGTTGGTAGTGCCCAATGGCCGACCTTGGTTCAATGGCGTTGGGTATAATCCTTTGGTTCACTATCTCCAGAGTAGTCACGTGGTGGGCATTTTCGATAGCCTGATCTGTGGCTTCTTTGTCACCCAATTCCCAGTCGTAACAAGTGTTGTTTGGTACATCATCATGCACCAGCGGTGCCCCTGCTCTCAGGGCATCCGGCCCCCTGACCACCACCTCCAGTTCTTCGTAGTCAACTTCAATCAACTCTGAGGCGTCCTTGGCCGCCGCTGCTGACTCTGCAATGACCACCGCTACCGCATCCCCCATGAATCGAACCTTATCTGCTACCAATAAAGGATGAGGAGGCTCCTTCATGGTATCTCCATTCTTGAAATCAACTTGCCAACCACAGGGTACTCCTCCGATCTCTGCAGCTGCTATATCGGCGCCTGTAAATACCGTTACTACCCCGGGGGCATTAGCTGCCGCCTCTGTATCCACTCCCAGAATTTTGGCA
>JAUIKU010000031.1 GCA_030430675.1 Bacteroidia bacterium
CTATCCGGGTAATTTCAATTCCAAAATGGTTTCTGGTGGCAGCCACCTGGGGAAGGGCTGTTTCCATACCCATTGAGTCATGCCCGAATATCAAAACCCTTTTTCCTTTCAATCCTTGAAAGGTGGCCGCGGCATAGCACCAATCGATTAAAGTGGTTCTGGTATCATCACTCATTACCGGGTTTAGGCCGGTGTCTTCCCAATTCCCAACATTAATATGGGCCAGCCGACCATGCTGGGCAAGAGCGCCATTGGTGGCGTGAGTGAATACGACTCCTGGTCTGGGACCACTATTTCCCGTGGTGAAATTGAAGGGAGTATCTTGAGGAAAGTGTGCCAGTAAAGACATGACGGTCAATTGGGGAAAAGCCCAGGTGTCGGGAACACATACTATTATATTTACTTCTGCCTGTTTAAATTGGGCGGCTACTTGATCAGCTTGATTTTCCCCGTCCACCAGTATATCTGAATAAACAACAGCAACTTCTTTTTTATCAGGCGTAAATATTTGACCTGAGATGCTATCAGCAGCCATTTTTACAATATTACCAGCGCGAACCCTTGAATTGTGATCAATCCTGGGGTCACAAGTGGCGAATATCCCAATTACCGGCCTGCCCGATCTTTTTGTTGGTTTATCGTTAAGTTTTACCGCAGCCATTAATTTCTAAAAATTGGTTTACTCCTTTGCACGCTGGCAACCCAACGGTCATTCAGCTTAACTAACAGTACGAATCTATTGGTTACCGTGGCAAGAATGGTTCATGGAGCATATCAAAAACTCCCAGTGAGTTAAGCTCGTTTTCTAATGAGCTTACTTCGTTGGAAGTCAATTCCTTATGTGGAAATCGTACAGGGCCCAGATCCAACCCTAAAAGTTTCAGAAAGGCTTTTGATGCCGGATAAAAGTCATATTTCGATAGTGTTGTCACACATTGCTGGACCAGAAACTGACATCGTTTGGCCTCATCTAATTCTCCTGTTTGGAACTGCTCCTGTATTTTTAAATGAATGGGAGCTATATAATTATAGGTGCTGCCTACCGCGCCATTTATCCCTAAAGCAGCAGCAGATAATAAAATTTCGTCTACGCCGAACAAAATGTCATATTGACCATTTTTGTAATTGATACATTCCTGGAGCAGCACCAGGTTTTGATCGGAAAATTTTATACCCGCCAAATTAGGGATCTCCGGCGCTGCGAGTTCCAGGAACTCCACCATATTAAAATAAGATCCTGACAATGCAGGTATGTGGTAATAATAGAACGGAATGTCTGGAGATGCCTCTGCTATTCGCTTACAGATTGCCACTAATTCTTTGTTATTTGCCGGTTTTTTATAATAAGGCGCTAAACTTGATATGGCATCTACTTTCAATTCTCCAGCATGTTTAGCCAGTTGAACAGCCTGGTTCAAGTTGGTGTCCCCAACGTGAACAATCAACTTAAAGCCTTGTGGTCTACTGGCTGCCCAAGCTTCCGTAATTAACTTTCGCTCTTGAAAAGAAAATGCAGTGAAATTCCCACTGGTCCCATTTATAAAAGCACCCTTTACCTGATTTTTTGCCAGGTGTTGCGCGTAAGGGTTAATCTGTTCCAGTTTTAAATTTCCGATACTATCCAACGGTGGATAAACAGCTGCCACCAAACCATGTATTTTATTCATCAAAGAGTGTTAATTATGTATTACATAATACAATTATATGAACATAATCTCAAATCACAAACACATTATTCAAAATTGATCAGCTAATTTGTCAAAAATATTCCGGTGGTACGGTCAAGAAAATAAAACCAAGGTTAGAGGGTTGATTTTGCTTGAGGAAACTAGAGGTGTAAGATTTTGGGTTTATTTATAGCACCTTATCAAAGTGAGGTTCTAGATGTTGCCTCATAGCCTCACGAAAGGATTCTGCATTACCAGTTTTTAAGGTTTCCAGCAAATCCCGGTGACTAATGTTCTTTTTGGTATATTTAAAATCTTTGTCAAAACCGCGATAATGTATATAGTTAAATGCTGGTAGCAGCAAGTTTTGGAATCTTTGAAGCGTGTCGTTACCGGTTATTTCATACAGTTTACCGTGGAATCTAACTTCTTGGTCTAAACTAAATTTAGTGGAATCACCTCCATCCTTTTCTTCACGGACAACGATCCGTTCCAAATCAGCAATATCTTTTTCAGTTTTTCTGGCCAGTAACAGATCAGCCATTCCCATTTCCAGCGTCAAGCGTAATTCAAAAATATCTTTTAGCGTTTCATCGTCATGAAACTCGGGGTCTAGCACTTTCTCAAATCCAACCAACACATTGGGTTGGGTCAGCACCATTCCACGGTGCTTTTTGGATTCAACTAAACCCACTGTCTTCAAACGTAATAGCGCCTCCCGGACTACTGTTCTGCTAACCCCCAATGATTCGACCAATTCAATTTCTTTGGGGAGGGCATCACCAGGTTTGAACTGGTTGTCCCTAAAAAACTCCATTAGGCTTAATTCAACCTTATCAACCAATGAAAGATTATTAATTGGTTTAAGCGTGGATTGCTTTTTCATTTATACTCGGATTAGTTAGATGACCCACTATTGCACAAATAACAAATAATAGTAAAAGGATCAAAATTACAAAATTATTGCATTATGTTATACATATTAATAGTTTTATCCTTTCTTGTGAAGTAATTCATAAAGATGATTGAAGAACAATATAAGAAATTGGCGCGGCAATATCAGACCGCATTAACCAGGGATGTGGTCCCATTCTGGGAAAGAAATTCTATGGACCCTTTGAACGGTGGCTACTTTACCTGTTTGGACAGGAGAGGAGTAGTTTATGACACTGATAAATTTATATGGTTGCAAGCGAGACAAGCATGGATATTTGCCATGTTGTGTGACCAGCTAAATCCTATTGACCAGTGGTTAGAGGTTTCAAAATCAGGAATCGATTTCCTGATTAAACATGCCATGTCCGAACAAGGCGAATTTTATTTTTCAACTACGGATAGTGGAAAACCCCTGGTAGCTCCATATAATATATTTTCAGATTGTTTTGCAGCCATGGCGTTCAGTCAGTATGCAAAAGTTGCCTCTGATCAACAAACCATGGATCTGGCCTATCAGACTTATCAGAACATTCTAAAACGCAGTAAGAATCCTAAAGGTAAGTACAATAAAAACATGGGCAACCGCCCCTTGAAAGATTTTGCACTTCCAATGATCCTGTCAAACCTGGTTTTGGAAATGGAGCATTTGCTGCCACAAAGTGAGATTGATGAAACTTTAGGTCGCTGTGTTCAAGAGGTAATGGAAGTATTTGTAGATCATGATAGAGGATTAATTCACGAGTATGTGGGGCTCGATGGTCAATTCATTGATTCTTTTGAAGGAAGGCTAATCAATCCAGGCCATGGATTAGAGGCCATGTGGTTTATGTTGGATATAGGTGAGTACCAGCAGGATGCAAAACTGATTAATCGCGCGGTTGAGCTAATACTTTCCATTCTAGAATTCGGGTGGGACAATCACTATGGAGGAATCTTCTATTTTTTAGATAAACAAGGGCACCCTCCACAGCAATTGGAGTGGGATCAAAAACTATGGTGGGTACACCTCGAAACACTGGTGGCATTGGCCAAGGCTATGAAATATTCTAACAAAAGTGAATTGGAGGCCTGGTACAAAAAGGTACATGACTATACCTGGAAACATTTCCCCGATCCTGAGTTCGGTGAATGGTATGGCTACCTTAATCGACAGGGTCAGCCTCATTTGACCTTAAAAGGGGGTAAGTGGAAAGGATGTTTTCATGTCCCCAGGGCTTTATTCCAATGTTGGAAATCCTTTGAAGAGTTGAGTAGTAAGAACAATATATGAAATCAATTAAAAGAATCATCTGGGGATGTTTTGTAACCCTGTTTTCAATCACCCTGTCAGCAAATGAACATCCGCCTATTCTTGAATGGTCCGAGTATCCACCTCTTCCAGATTCCAAAGGGTATAGTGGAAGTTTTATCGGGGCTCATAATGGAGTTATTATTCTAGCAGGTGGAGAAAATATATCTCACCCGTCTGTATCTGATGAGACTTCTAAACAATGGTCTTCGGATATCTATGTGCTCAGAACCAATGCCAGCGATCAATATCAATGGTTTAAGGAAACAATAAGTTTAACTCAGCCTTTAGCCCATGGTGCTTCAATCGAAACTGACAGGGGGTTGATCTGCATTGGTGGAAAGAATTCTAATGGTACTCAGGACGAAGTATTTCGTCTGTCCTGGGATAATAAAACACAACAAATTATCAAAGAGGATTTGCCGGACCTGCCAATGCTGTTAGCGGCTATGGGCGGGGCACAGGTGGGAAATACAATATTCCTGGTGGGTGGTGAAGAAGTTGCTAATGGCAAGGCTAGTAATCATTTCATGGCGCTCGATTTGTCAAAGGAACTTCTGGATGACCTTAAATGGGAAACATTGACACCTTTCCCCGGGGCTGAACGAGCTGATCCTGTAGTGGTTGCACAAAATAACGGTCAGGTCGATGCATTATATGTTTTTGGTGGTAGAAATGTTGCTGCTGGCAGCAACCATTCACCGAATTGGCTTAGCGATGTGTATATGTACAACCCCAAAGCATTACAATGGGTCCGTAAAAATGATATGCCTCCCGGCCAAATTGGTGGAGCTCCGGTATTAGCCCATGGAGGGTCGCACGTACTGGTATTCGGCACTGCAGCGGATTTAAATTGGCCGTTGGAATCGCAATCTGGACTTGATGGGAAAATTAGGGTTTATCATACCATCACCGATACCTGGGTGGAAGCAGGGTCTATGCCTGGACCGGTGTCAATGGGTAGTAAGGCGGTGTTTTTGAATGGATCGGTGGTGATTCCGGGTGGAGCCACTGGCCCGGGTGGGAAGGCCAGCCGGGTATTCACTGGAGCGTTTATCGATAAACCGGCAAATTTTGGTACCATAAATTACATTACTTTGATCGGGTACCTGTGCCTGATTGTATGGATGGGATGGTATTTTTCCAAGCGAACCCAAAATACGGATGACTTTTTCTTGGGAGGCCGTAGGGTACCCTGGTGGGCTGCCGGTTTAAGTATATATGCTACCATGTTAAGCGCTATTACCTATATATCGCAACCAGCCCTGGCCTTTTCATTTGACTGGCAAGTTTATCTGGGGTATTTCGCCATCTTACTGATGGCGCCATTGGTCATTGCTTTTTACCTGCCATATTACCGCAAACTAAATATTATTACCGCCTACCAATATTTGGAACAGCGATTTGACCTGGCCACTCGTATGTTTGGCAGTATCTCATTCGTGCTATTTCAACTGGCCAGAATGGGAATTGTAGTGTATTTGCCTGCCTTGGCCTTATCCACTGCTATTGGTATGGACATATTTGTAGCTATAATTCTCATGGGTGTTTTAGCCATAGTATACACTGTGATGGGTGGAATGGAGGCAGTTATCTGGACCGATGTACTGCAGGTAATAGTGTTATTTTTAGGTTTGATATTCGGCCTAATTTATAGCCTCATGGAAGTGGGTAGTTTTGAGCACATATTGGAAGTGGCCTATCAGGACAATAAGTTTCAAATGTTCGATTGGAGATGGAGCACAACCGAGGTAGTAACATGGTCCCTGTTCATTGGTACATTCGCCCTTACTATTGCCCCATATACTGCTGATCAGGCGGTAGTACAACGGTACATGACCACCCCAACAGAAGAGGAAGCCAGGAAAAGTATCTGGGTAAACGGATTGATTACCATACCGGCAGGTCTGCTAATTTTGGGCATGGGTACTTTTATGTACGTATACTTTAAAGAGCATCCGGAACTACTTCTGATTGGTATGGAAAATGATCGTATTTTCCCATTATTTATAGCCAATCAACTGCCAGCAGGCGTGGCTGGATTAGTAATTGCCGGCATATTTTCAGCTTCTATGTCCAGCCTGGATAGTAGTATGCATAGTGTTTCCACAGTAATCAGTATTGATTTTTACCAAAGATTTAAACCTTCATATACCGATAACTCGAGTTTATCAATTGCCCGCTGGACCACGGTAGTGATCGGGGTACTTGGAACAGCTATAGCTTGTTTAATAGCGGCATATCCGGTAGCATCCTTATTTTTTCTATTTCAGGAGGTGCTTGGGGTATTTGGTAGTGCTTTGGCAGGGGTCTTTATCTTAGGGGTCTTTACAAAAACTACTGATGGTAGAGGTGCGTTAATAGGTGCTTTGCTTAGCATAACAGTGGTGTTCTTGGTCAAATACCTGACCTCTATTAACTTTTATATCTACCCGATAATTGGAATACCGATTTGTGTTGTTGTTGGTTACATTACCAGCAAAATCTGGCCCAACAACAGGTGAAAGAATTAAGTTGATTTGTGTTATAATGAATACCCAGAATTTCCTGAAAGATCGGTTGTATTAACGATACTTGTATTCAGATTTAACCCAAACCCCGAATAATACGAGATTAAACTGCCAAGAAGAGTTGCATAATAGATGAAATGTTATATGTTTGTATTATGTAATACATAACTCATTATAACATAACTTTCAATTCGGAAATGAGAAATCTATTAAATATAAAACTGACCACCTTAGTACTGATGACAAGTGCTTCCCTGTATGGACAGGTTTGGACAGAGGACTCCTTTGAGGATTTTAGCGATGGTACCTTAGATGCTTCCGGCCAAAACATTTATATAAGTAAAGATGGTGCCATCAGGACAATCAACCGTTTTGATCTAAACAATGACGGCTGGCTGGACCTGGTTTTTCCCCATACCCATGACCGTTCTAACATAGTTAAATCTACCACAGTTGAAATTACCTCTGACGGCAATTTAATCCAATCTGAATTACACGTTAGAGGCAGCAAGCAGGTAGAGGTTGCGGATCTCAACAATGACGGATGGTCGGACCTGGTCTTTTGCCCCAACCATGATGGACTTCAACATCCCCGTAGATTTGTTACCATGATTTATGGAGGAGAGGATGGATGGCCGGCTAGTAGGAGCAATGGTATCTTGCCGGTTTATAATGCCATAGCAGTTTCGGTGGCAGACTTGAACATGGATGGTTGGCAGGATATCGTAACCTTGAACCAGACTGCCTGGAAAGCAGGGCAACCGGAAGGCAATGTCGTACGGACTTACTGGGGTAGTTCTACCGGTTATTTTTTGACGAACTATATGGAATTGGGCATTCCCGGAGCTGTTTCTATGGTTAGTGGTGATTTTGATGGGAACGGGAATAAAGATATTGCCATTCTCTCCGATAAGGCAATAACCATGTTGTGGCCCAGCGATAACACTCCCAAGAAAGATATTGTTGCCCACAATGTTTCCAAACCTACGGGTATTTTTCAGGGTGATGTTAACAACGATAGCACTGTAGATTTAATAATAACGAGTCTGGGAGATGCAATAAATGTCATTACAGGAACTTCCGACCGGAAATTGACCGGTCATTTGACAATTAAAGGGCACCGGGCAAGTCAGGTGGAGGTGGCAGATTTGGATTCGAATGGCAAAAGTGATCTTATACTGACCTATTTTAATCCACGAATTGCTGGTGGAGGAGAACAATTAGGAGCGGGGCCCGGCTCTGGCGGGGGTGTTACCATCCTTTGGAATGAGAACTCAACACCCACATACTTAGAGGCCGGACATGCCAAAGCGGTAACCACTGCAGACTATAATGGTGATGGTCACCAGGACATTGCCGTGGCCATTCATCAATCGGATACCAACTTTATTGCGAATTCCTTTATTTACTATGGAACAGGAAATAAGAATTTTGAAAAATCAAATAAGGTTTTTCAAACCGAAGGTGCTTACCACATCACCACAGTACCCCCAGAACACAATAAATCGAATCGACTGGTAGTATCCAATATTATCGGAGGCACTGTTAATGAAAAAATACCGGTATATATCTATTGGGGTGGTCCCGATGATTTTTCCGTGGAAAATAGAACCAGCATACCCTTCAGGAGCGGCTATGAGTCATCCGCAGCGGATCTAAATGCGGACGGATTTGCAGATCTGGCGGTGCTGAATGAATTGCATCATGGAGGTACTGATGACCCCTGGGGTGGGATTAATATTTTCTGGGGTACCGAAAATGGTCTTGATATCGATAGCCGAACGGTGGTTTTCGAGGCTTTTTTAGGTTCCAGTAATATTGCAGACCTTAACAAAGACGGCTATTTGGACATAGCGGTAGGACAGTACGCCAATGATAACGAAGAAGACAGAGATAACACAAATATTACCATTTTTTATGGCTCCGATTCAGGATTTCTACAAGAAAATAGAGAAGATGTGCCCTGTCACGGGCGCTCGGTGGGTGTTCAGATAGCGGATTACGACAAGGACGGCTGGCTTGATTTGGTGGCTACCTCCTACCTGGAGCAAGGAATTAGAATATTCTACGGTAGTCCGGATGGCTACACACAGTCAAGGTATGATTCTCTGAATATACCAAATGTAGGGGACCAGGAAACCGCAGATTTGAACAATGATGGCTGGCTTGACCTGATCGTTGCCAGTTACAAGGATATGGAGACGTATAACTTTGATTTAGGTATATCCTTAGTTTGGGGTGGTCCAAATGGTTTTGAAGAGTGGAATTCGCAGTGGCTGCCGGGATTCTGTCCCCTGGGCCCATCGGTGGCGGACTGGGATGCTGACGGGTACCTGGACCTGTTCGTGCCGCATTATCATGCCAATCTCACCCGTGAAATGTTGCCCTGTTATTTGTACTGGGGTGGTCCGGATGGCTTCAGTTTTGATAATAAAACATCCCTGATCAATGATTCGGGTTCGGATGCAGTGAGTGGAGATTTTAACAAAGATGGCTTACTAGACCTGGCAGTCAACAATCATACTGTTGACGGATCACATGTGGCTTTTTCAAAGGTATTTTACAATGATGGCAACAGATTTACTGATCCACGGATAGTGGAATTACCCACACTGGGTCCACATTGGGGGTCAAATTCTGACATGGGTCATATTTATGACCGGTCATGGAAGCAGACCTATACTTCCTCTGTATTCAATTTCAGGGGTAAGAAGAAGGGAAAACTCTCATATGTGGCCGATATTCCGGAAAATGCTTCACTGGAATTTGCAGTAAGACATGCCAAATCCAAAGAAGACTTGACCAATCAGACCTGGGTGCCTGTTACTGCTGAATCATTCGATGTTAAGGGCAGTCGTTTTATACAATACATGGCAATTCTGAAATCGGATAATGGGGATATTTTCCCGGTTATAGATAAGGTTACTGTGAAACTAGACTAAAACCAAAAGCTTATTTCGACTGTTTCAACCGGTTTAATAAAGAAAAATTATCAATGTTTTTTTATGTCATACATAATGCATATATTGTTTCAAACTTAAAATACAATTATGAATGAAGACCAAGAGCAGCATTCCGTTGAGAGTATTACCGAATTCTCACGATCAACACCAATTTAAAAAGGCGTGATCGGGCCAGCCGAAAATTATGAATCAACAAATTTAATGGGATTAAAACTTATGCGAATTTTGTACTTAAAAAACCTAGTCTGGGTATTTTGCTTGCAGCTAATCGTAATTAGCTCGTTGCAAGCTGCCTCTGTTAGTTTAAGCAATTTACCATCTACGGATGGGACATCGGCACCTATAGTATCGGGTAAGGTTACATCAGCTTCCACAGGAGAACCTATACCAGGTGTTAACATCCTGATCAAAGGAACTACTAATGGAACCGTTACCGATATTGACGGTGCATACAGTTTGGATATTAAGCAAGCCTCTGGTGCGGTTCTGGTGTTTAGCTTTGTGGGTTATTTGAGCCAGGAGGTGGCTGTAGGTGCCAGAACTGTAATCGACGTAGCCCTGCAGGACGATGTTAGGGAACTTGAAAATCTGGTAGTTATCGGATACGAATCCGTGGTGGAGAGCGAAGTTATTGGATCGGTCGTTTCAGTAAAGGGAGAACAGGTGGCCAATATCCCGGTATCCAGTGTTGATGCTGCGTTTCAGGGAAAAATGGCGGGAGTGATGGTCCAGCAATCTTCCGGTCAGCCCGGTTCTGCAGTTCAGGTAAGGGTGCGAGGTTTTACTTCAATCGGAGCGGGTAGTGAACCGTTGTACGTAATTGACGGGGTGCCAATGAAATCAGGGAGTTACGGAAGGCTGGCTATTGACGGGGATAACTTCAACGGCTCCGGTGGGGGTGAATATGATGGAAACGTTGGTACCAATGCTTTGGCCGATCTTAACCCCAATGATATCGAGTCTATCGAAGTGTTGAAAGATGCCTCTGAGGCGGCAATCTATGGTGCCAGGGCCTCCAACGGGGTGGTACTTATTACCACCAAAAAAGGAAGAAAAGGACCTGCCCAGTTTAACTTTGACACCTATGTAGGGACACAGTCTTTGTCCCGAAAACTTGAGTTCATGGAGACGTATGATTGGGCCGATTCTGAGATAGCAGCAGCTGTAAAGTATCTGGGCGTTGACCCCGATATCACTTATGATGAATATTGGAACGGAGACGGCACCAAGCCATGGAGAGCAAATGGTAATACCGATTGGCAGGATGTGATTACTCAATCAGCCCCTGTACTAAGCTCAAACCTTTCCATGAGAGGCGGATCGGATGATTTTACCTATTCCGGTTCGTTGGGCTATTTTGATCAAGATGGTATTACTTTAGGTACCAGCTATACCAGATTAAATAACCGTTGGAATTTAGATTTTAAGGCCAATGACAAGGTAAGGGTGGGCGCTAATTTTGCTTATGCCTATTCGTACCGGGATGCCACAGATGAAGGGCCCAGATTCAACGGAGTATTCTACAGGGGTTTGGGTAATTCCCCTCTGATGAATACACACATTGTCAGTCAGGAAGGGGCTGATGCATCCGGTTTGGAGATTGGGGATCTGGCTCCGGAACGGGGTAATCCTTTGAGGGTGCTTAGATATGGGATCTATGACACGCACACGGACCGTACCAACGCCAACATCTATGTAAATTATGAGCCCATTGAAGGCCTTACTATTCGTTCCAACATAGCACTGGACCTGTTAAATTTGAAACAGGATAATTTCCTTCCTTCTGAAATTATCAGAAATAACAACCGTCAATCAGCGTCTTCTTTAGTACTGGCGCGAGGATGGGTCAACGAAAACGTGGCTACCTATAGGACTACGGTAAACGATGATCATAATCTCACCTTCCTGGCCGGTCTTAGTTTGCAGAATAATCGCACCGAATACCTGGAAGCCCGGGCCAACGAAGCCGCCAGTGACCTGGTTTATACCGTAAACGCTGGGGCTAACCTGCTGCGTGCCTCTTCCCAGATTACTGAATTTTCGCTGATCTCCTATTTTGGCAGGTTTAAATACAACTATAGGGGTAAGTATCTATTTTCAGCGTCCGTACGAAGTGATGGTTCTTCTCGTTTTGGCTCTGGAAATCGCTTTGCTACTTTCCCTGCGTTTTCTGTGGGATGGAACGTGGCTGAAGAAGACTTTATGTCAAATTCGATTTTTGATGATCTTAAGTTCAGGGCCAGTTGGGGACAAACCGGAAACCAGGAAATTGCCAATTTTGTTGCTCAGGGATTGTATCTCACGGGTGACGATTACATGGGTATTGCCGGGATTGGATCCGCTCCCAACGGACTGTTGAATCAAGGGTTGAGCTGGGAGACTACCACTCAAACTGACATCGGAGTAGATATGACGTTGTTTAAGGGCCGACTTTCACTTTCGGCGGATTATTACGTGAAGGATACCGAGGATCTCCTTTTTGAAGTGGATCTTCCTAATACCACCGGGTATACATCAGCATTGACCAATCTGGGTGAGATACGAAACTCAGGTGTGGATTTGCAGTTACAGGCAACTCCGGTTACTGCAGGAGATTTCACCTGGAACGCGCGTTTTAATATCGGCTTTTTGAACAATGAAGTCGTTAGTTTACCCGGCGGAAATGATGTACAAAGAACCGAACGCTATCTATTTGGAGGTGTTATAAGCATCCTAAGAGAAGGGGAGGAACTGGGTTCCTATTATGTGTACAATCCACTCAAAGTGATCTCCACCAGTGCAGAAGCAGATGCGGTTACCTATGAAGATAAGATCTCTACGCTGCCTAGACCTGAAGCAGGAGATAATTTGTGGCAGGATGTCAATGGGGACAACGTGATCGATGTCAATGACAAGATTATTTACGGCAGTCCTATCCCCGATTTTACCGGTGGGTTTGATAACACCTTTTCCTGGAAGGGTTTGTCACTTAATGTATTTCTCCAGTTTTCTCAGGGCAATGAGGTATACAATTTATTCCGGCAGGATCTGGACCAGTATTTTGGAAAAATTAATACCACTGACGTGTACAGGGCTTGGAAAGAAGAGGGAGATGTTACCGACATACCTCGTAAATATCGTTTGGACCCCGCCAAGAATGTTGACTTTGTACCGCGTCCCCAGACTCGATTTGTGGAAGATGCCTCATTCATTAGGTTAAGGAATGTTACTTTGGGCTATACGTTTCCTAATCACATGATACAAGGAATTGGGCTCCGGTCACTTAGAGTTTACGCCACCGGGCAAAATCTGGCGGTGTTTACTAAGTACAAGGGATTTGACCCTGAAGTCAATGTGGCTCAAATCAATAATTCAAACCAGAACGGCGGGTTCCAGTTTGGGATTGACCGGGGATTATATCCTATGAGCACAACGTATACAATGGGTTTAAGTATTGGTTTTTAGTTATAAAGAATATGCAAACGATGTATAAAAGTATAATATTGCTATTGGCTATCTCTATGGTCTCATGCGAAAGTTTTGTTGACCTGGATCCAATAAGTGAAATTACCGGCAGTTCATTCTGGACCAGTGCAGATGATGCAGAAGCTGGTGTTATCAGTGCCTACAACCGGCTGCAATTAACCACCCGCAAGGAATTCGGGGGATTGCACCTTTGGGGAAGCGCTCGAGGGGATGAATTGATGAGTTCGGGTTCCAACCTGGTGGACCAGTGGTTTGATAATACTTTGACTTCTACCGCTCCCCGGGGTGTGGGATGGGAAGACTGGTATGTTGTCATTAACCAGGCCAACCTGGTGCTGTTGAATGTACCGGATATTTCCATGAATGAAGATCAGAAGACTGTTCTGCTGGCAGAAGCCCGCTTTTTAAGGGCTATGGCCTACTTCTGGCTGGTAAGAAGCTGGGGGGATGTACCGTTGATAGTTGAACCGGTCCTGAGTGCTGACGAGGATCTGAAACCTACACGTACGCCAAAAGATCAGGTCTACGCACAAATTGAAGAGGATCTTAACTTTGCGGTTGCCAATTTACCTGCAACCCGGACTGGGGTACAAATGCGGTCAAGGGCTACTGTTGGTGCTACTAAAGCCATGCAACTGGATTACTACCTGTGGATGGCCAGAGTTGAAGGCGGAGGGGCTGCCGAGTTAAACAATGCGATTCAAGCTGCCAGAGACATATTAAATGATCCAAACTATGCACTGGTGGATGACTATGCCTCGATCTTCGGGGACCGGGAATCGGAAGAAGTGGTTTTTTCCATTCACTATGATGCCGGCAACCAGGAGGTGGGAAATCTAGGTGGTGATTGTTTCCCTGGTGAATTTGGAGGTAAAAACTTCTTTTCCGGTTCAAAGAAATTGTATGAAGCTTTTGAACCAGGTGATGTAAGAAAAGATGCCAGCCTTCATACCATACCCAATACTGGTCCTAACTTTATAGAGTCGGATGGGTTGCAGCATTTTCTGATAAAGTACCTTGATGGTGAACCTTATGATGCTTTTGGTGAGAGAAATTTTGACAGAAGCGTCATTATCTACCGGGTAGGCGGTATCAAGTTAATGCTGGCTGAGGCGTTGAACGAATCCGGGGATACTCCAGGTGCCATCATAGAGCTTAATGATATCAGAGCACGCGCAGGATTACCTCCTACTACTGCTACAACTCAGGAAGAGGTGAGCCAAGCTATACTGGATGAAGGTTTGGTAGAATCCAGCTTTGAGTTCAGTCGTTGGTTTGCCTTGATCAGAAGTGGCCGGGTAATGGAGGAAGTGGATGTGATCAATACCAATGTTTTTTCTAATGACTCAGAGCTTGTATTGCCGATCAGCGATGCTTCGTTGAGACAAAATGAGAACCTGGTGCAAAACGAACACTATCAATAATTATAAAGGAGTACGACAAGCACGACAGCAATCAAGTATCGATGTATGTAGTCAGGGAGACCTTTAACAAATGGTCTCCCTACATTTTTTTACCTAAATGTTTGATTTGATGAAGCCATATATTGCTGTGAATAGGTAATGATCCACTGTAAGTTAAAGCTTATCCAACCATTAGTGACAGTAGTGCAAATTGCATTGCTGACATGCCTACATGGTTGTAAAGAGAAACCACTTGCCCAACAAATATTGCCTGAGGATTCTGCGGTTAAGCATTTTGTTGTTTACCATCAAAACGACAAGTTCGCAGGATGGCCCGCAAATTGGGGTATTTGGAATTGGGGCGAGGAAATACTGGTGGGATTTACTTTGGGCGATCATCTTGATACCGAACGGAGCCATACTTTCGATCGAAAGTCAGCTTTCTCAAAATTTGCCAGGAGTAAGGATGGGGGCCTCACATGGCAACTAGAGGATGCATATGATCAGGGAATTACCGAGTCAACCGTTGAACATAATTTGGGAGACAAGTCAATACCTGCCCAAAATCTGACTGATAGAATAGATTTTTCTCATCCGGATTTTGCATTGACCTTTCGTATGAGAACCATGCGAGATGGGCCCACATCGTTCTATTACTCCTACGACCGGGGATCAAGTTGGCATGGGGCATATCATCTGAAGGTTGATTTTCCGGAAAGAAGCCCGGCAGGGATAGTCTCCCGCACTGACTATATTATAGATGGCCCAAATACCCTGACTGCATTTCTAACCGTGGGATTCCGCCAGGGAGAAAACGACTGGCGTGAAGTGGCCTGTGTTCGCACCACGGATGGAGGGTTGACCTGGAATCATGTGTCCTGGGTTACACCACCCGGAGTTAATTCAATAATGCCATCTTCGGTGAGGTTGAGTCCGGAAAGGATATTAACCACAATTCGAAGACATGCAGAGTCAAAAAGAATGGTAAGTTATCTCAGCGAAGATAATGGCAAAAGTTGGTCGGAACTTCCGGACCCTGTTTCACTTGAAAGGAGTAATCCACCCGCCCTTTTACAGTTAAAAGACAACCGTCTATGTTTGGTCTATGGTCAGCGTACCAGGCAAAGTACCACAGGAGGAATTGGAATATATGTTACCTACAGCAGCGATGAAGGAACAACCTGGAGTAAACCCAAGCAAATCAGGGGAGATGACGGGGCAAACTGGGATATTGGATACCTAAGAGCTATCGAGCGCCCCGATGGAAAAGTGGTGGCGGTATACTACTATAATAATGCGGAAGCAGGTGAAAAGTACCGTTATATAGCGGCATCTGTTTTCGATCCTAAACTGCATCTGTATTGAGCAAAAGAAAAAACCATTACCACGTTATCGTTTGTGGAGGTGGGCCTTCCGGTGTAGCAGCTGCCATTAGCGCTGCCCGAAGAGGATTGCGTACCCTGTTGATCGAGCGCTACGGATTTTGCGGCGGCATGTCCACTGCGGCATTGGTCAACCCGTGGTCGGGTCATGAGTTTACCGATCCCGATACCGGGAAGCACGGTTCTTTGATTGGGGGAATTTTTAAAGAAACCGTCCAGGGCCTGGATGAATTGGGGGGCTATGGGTCGGATCTTTCGCCGGCAGCTTTTGACGATGAGCTGTTAAAGCACGTATACGACTCTTTACTTCGTCAGGCCAATGTTGAGATCAGGTATCATACTTATTTGAGGGCATTAACTAAACAAGGCAATCGAATTGCTTCAGTTAAAGTATTCTCAAAGGGGGGAGCGGAGGAATTGTATGCGGATTACTTTATCGACTGCTCCGGCGACGGCGACTTGGCAGCTCTTGCCAGCTTACCCTTTCAGGTGGGACGAAAATCAGATGGCCTGACACAGGCTATGACGGTAAGTTTCCGTATGGCCAATGTTGACAAAAGTGATTTTATTAAAACCGGCCACCTTAGAACCGCCAGGGGATTGGTAGAGCCTTACTTCCAGCGGGCCCTGGCTTCCGGTGAACTCCACTATCCTTACCGGAACTTTATTCATTTTTATGATTATCCCAGACCCGGGATATTGCATTTTAATATGACCCGGATCAACATGGTTTCAGGACTGTCAGCAAAAGACCTAACCAAAGCGGAAATAGAAGGTAGACGACAGGCATTTTTAATAGGGCATTGGCTCATAAAAAACGTTCCATGGTTCAAAAATGCCTTTGTGGAAAAGGTGGCTTGTCAGGTTGGGGTAAGGGAAACCAGGCACATAGAAGGTGTTTATACCATGGATCAGGATGATATCAGAGAAGGAAGCAAATTTTCGGACGGCATTACCCGGTCCAGGTATTTTATTGATATTCACAACCCCCAAGGTTCACGTGACATACAGCAAACAGCTGGTGGACGCGGTTTGGTAAAGAAAGATTTTGGCCCGGCTCCCGGTGATTTTTACCAGGTCCCTTACCGGTGTATTATAACCACACACTGTCCGAATATATTAATAGCCTGCCGGGCGTTATCTGCCACTCATGAGGCAGCTGCAGCGATCAGGGTAATGGCTACCATGCATGGTCTGGGAGAAGCTGCGGGAATTGCAGTGGCATTGGCAAAGCAACAAAATACTGAGGTAAACGAGCTTCCCGGTGAATTGGTCAGGGAACGAATTTCCTATATGGATGAGCCTCCGGATTTCGGAGAGCCTTGGCAGGCACCATCAGGATTTCCCTGGACCCCGCCAAGCAATCCTAATCCGGATAACTCTACTACCACCAGGCCGAATTAGCGGGTTATGGACTTACCAGTCATCGACTTATCCATAATCGCGTTATACATCTTAGGTATTGTCATCTTTGGCGGTTGGTTTGTTACTCGTAATAAATCAGGCAATGATTTTATGATTGCTTCCAGTTCATTACCGGGCTGGGCGGTGGGTTTGTCGTTTTTCGGAACATACCTGAGCAGCAATACATTTATCGGCGTGGTAGGCAAATCCTTTGGTTCGGATTGGAATTTTTTCGTGTTCAGTCTGGCCATACCTTTAGCGGCATGGGTTGGGGTAAAATATTTTGTGCCCTTCTATCGAAGTCGTGGTGAAATATCCGCCTATCATCACATGCAACAAAGGTTTGGTCCTTGGGCACGGATCTACTGTGTGACCTGTTTTTTGCTTATTCAGATCGCCCGGATAGCTACCATAACCTTTGGCATGTCATTAGCTTTGCACGGTCTCACCGGATGGAGCATGTCCATGATTATAGTGGTATCGGGAGTGGTGATTACCTTATATACGGTAATGGGAGGGTTAAAGGCGGTTATTTGGACCGATGTGGTGCAATCCTTCGTTTTGATGCTGGGTGCGCTGATACTGATGGTGGTAATCTTGTTTACCTCCAATACAGAGCCGGTAACTTTGATACAATCGGCTTACCATGAAGGAAAATTCTCATTGGGTTCATTCGAATTATCTTTAACCGCGTCAACCTTTTGGGTGGTATTCTTGTATAGTCTGTTTATGAACCTGAAAGCATTTGGTTTCGACCAAATCAATGTCCAGCGGTACCACGCAGCCAGTTCGGACCGGGAGGCAAAAAAATCTCTTCTATTGGGCGCCTTGCTATATATACCCATTTCGGCCCTGTTCTTTTTTATCGGTTCCATCTTGTACTCTTATTACATGGAACAGCCGGAACTTTTATTCGATCTAAAGGAAAAAACTGCCATAGCAATGGTGGAAAGGGACAGAATACAAGACGATAGTGAAGCCCCTTCGGATCAGGTAGAAGCGCTAAAATCATCACTGACCATTCCGGAAATTGCCGATAACGCGCTACCACATTTCATGAGCCAAAGGTTGCCTGTGGGTGTTGCCGGGTTGATCATAGCAGCCATTATGGCGGCTGCCATGAGCACCATCAGTACCTGTCTGAACAGCTCAGCTACTATCTTACTGGTAGATTTTTACGATAGGATAAGATCATCGATACCCGAAAAGGAAAGAATGTTGTTTTTGAGACTAGCCACCTTAGTGTTTGGCATATTGGGTTCATGCACGGCGTTATTGATGATTGGTGTTGAAAGTATCCTGGCAGTTTGGTGGCAGTTGACCAGTATATTTGCGGGGGCCATGCTCGGTCTGTTCTTGCTCGGTTTTTTGACCCAGAAGGTAGATAGTACAGCGGCTAGTATAGCGGTGATGATTGGCGTGTTGGTCGTTGCCTGGATCGCCGTATCAAACCATTTAGATCTGCTTCCACCGTTTCTTCAGAGTCCATTTCACACCTATATGAGTGTGGTGGTTGGTACTATTTCCATGTTCCTGGTGGGAGTAATCTTAAGCTCCCGCAAAGCGGTGCCCGCTAGCAATAGATAAAAAGGTAATGAGCCCGAGGGCAGACTACTTCCAGATGCCTGCAAGTTGCATCAGGAAGGGATAGTCGCTTTCCGGTACTAAACCAGCACCTAGTTCCAATTATCAGGGAAGGATATCAGTCATTAAAATGCGCTGCTTTGACTTCCATGATTTGTGGGCCGCCTTGGCCACCATCATTGAGTTTACGGCTTCGGAGGGAGTACTTTCAGGACGTCCCTTGCCTTCAACAGCATCCAGAAACCTTTGATGTTCCTCCCGGTAGATGTCATCTCTTACTACCTGGATTTTTTTAGTATCTACTGACTTGCTCCCGGTATCTCCGAGTTGCAGCGTATTACTCATTAGGTCATAGAATATCCACCCCTGGTCGCCAATAAATTCAAAATAATAGTGATCAGGAGACTGAAGATAGTCCAGGTGGATAGTGCTGATCAGATCATTTTGATAATCCATGGTAAAGGTAATGGAGTTGGGGCTGGATTTAAATTCCCTTCGCCCGCCAGCGCTGCCCGCAGCATATAGCCCCACCGGATTTATGCCCAGTATCCAATACAGTAGATCGGGCTGATGAACGTAGTCCATCAGCAGGGCTCCTTCGGTTTCACATTGGTATTTTGATTTGGAGTTCATCATGGTATCATAAGTACCAATATGAAAATAGGCATATTGTATTTCTCCTAATCTGCCGCTGTCGATCAACTCTTTGGTCTTTACCAACCCAGGGTGAAAATGAAAGGAAAACCCATAGCTTAAAATTTGGCTTTCCTTCAATTTTAGCTGGTTAATACCAATAGCTTCTTCCAGGGTAGCGGTCATGGGTTTTTCACAGAGCACATGGGCCCCGCATTCCAGGGCATCCACGGTTTGCTGATAGTGTAATTCGGGTGGCGTGGCGATCAATACCATGTCCGGTGAAGTGCCAATCATTTGCTCAAATGAACTATGTACGGGAAACTGGCCTAATTGATCCAGTGTATGAGCTACCGCAGAGGCATTCGATTCACAAATTTCTACGCAAATATCATCCCGTTCAGCCAGTAGCCGCAAATGTCGCAGGCCGATAGAGCCGACTCCTACTACCACCATTCTCTTTTTTCTCACTTCCATATCGAAAACCCTCCGTCTACCACCAGGTTATGACCAGTAACATAATCTGAAGCCTTAGAAGCCAGATATAAAATGGCCCCTTTTAAATCAACACCATCGCGGCCCATTCGATTCAATGGAGTAAGATCACCATAGTCTTTTTGAAATCCTTCTGAGAGATCTCTGGGCCCAAACCCTCCCGGAGAGATGGCGTTGACATGTATGCCCTGAGGGGATAAGTAGCCCGCCAGGTCCCGGGTCATTCCAATGATGGCCGATTTTGCTGCTGCATAGTCTACAGGTTGGCCATTCATATTATTTTTATCATAAATTCTGCGATCTCTTCCAACCAGGGCGGCAATTGAGGCAATGTTAATGATCTTTCCGGACCCCTGTGGGATCATGTGTCTTGCAGCTTCTTTGGCGCAGAAAAGCGACCCTACCACATTCACCATGATCAGCTCAATAATATCCTCCGGTGACCGCTCCAGCAGATTTGTTTTGGTCCCCAGGCTTCCCCCCGCATTATTGACCAGGATATCCAGGTGGCCCTGCCACTGAATACTTTGGTCAAAGGCGCTTTTCACCTGATCATAATGGGATACATCAAGAGCCAGGGGAAGCACCTGAATATTGTGACTATTTGAAAGTTCCCGGGCGGATTTTTCAGCGGATGCAAGGTTTCTGGAGGTGATGATGAGATCACAACCGGATTCTGCCAGTGCTGTGGCGGCATCCAGACCCAGGTCACGGGCACCCCCGGTAACAAGCGCCACTTTTCCGGTAAGGTCATGTAACTCCTTTATCTTCATTGGTATATATTAACAGTTGTTAAAGAGCTTAAGCTATTAGCAGTGATTGATTTACTACTATTATGGGCTTAAAATTAATAAATGTATTATGTATTACATATATTTTATTCTATATTTAGTAAGCAGATTAACAAAATAAACTGGAGGCATCCAACTCCGATAGCTGCAATAAATTAAAAAAGAAATCTATTCAACCATCAATGTGATCCCTTGCAGCAATTGATTGGCTTATTAAAACATCTTTGCTACCTATCGCTAATACTGGGTAGTTGTAAGAACTCATCACCCAAGGATCAGTTTGCCGGTACTTTGGTACCACTAAAATACAATCATCCCGGATTGACTGTCGATCTGGGAGTAGGGCTCTGGGCCTGGCCTTTACCTATGGACTTTGATGGAGATGGGGATATGGACCTGGTAGTTTCCTGCCCGGATAAACCCTATAATGGGTTGTATTTTTTTGAGAATGCTACCGGTAGCCATCCCAATGAGGTGGTATTTGAGCCCGCGGTAAAAATTGGGCCTGGTGAAAAAAACCTCCAGATATCTATGGTAAACGGAGCCCCAAGAGTTTTGGGAAGGGGATTGGAATACAGAAATTTCAAGGATGCAATTTTGAGCGACCCGGTGGAAATATTTCCGAAGGATCAGATAGAGCGTGAATTTGGAAAGATCCGATTTTCTCAATGGAAGTATGTAGACTATGAAAATGATGGAGACTATGACATCCTCGTTGGCATCGATGACTGGGATGATTACGGATGGGACAATGCCTTTGACAGCCTTGGGAATTGGACAAACGGACCTCTACACGGTTATGTGATCCTTTTGGAGAATCAGCAGGGTTCCTACCAGCACCGGGGTAAATTAATGGCTGATGGGAAGCCCATTGATGTTTACGGGGCCCCTACTCCCAACATGATGGATTTTGATAATGATGGCGATTTGGACTTGATATGTGGAGAATTTCTAGATCGATTTAGTTGGTTTGAAAATGTTGGAAGCAGGGAACAACCAGTTTTTGCAGCAGGTCGATTCTTACTGAATCAGCAGGATACCTTGAAAATGGATTTGGAAATGATCATACCGGTGGGGACGGACATGGACCAGGATGGTGATATCGATTTGGTGGTTGGAGATGAAGATGGCCGGGTGGCATGGCTGGAGCATACCGGGTTAGTTGAAAATCATATGCCAGTGTTCGAGGCTCCCAAGTACTTTCTGCAAAAAGCGGACTGGGTAAAGTTTGGCGCTCTGGTAACTCCTTATGCAGTTGATTGGGATGACGATGGTGATGAGGACCTGATTTGCGGGAATACTGCAGGATATATTGGATTTATCGAAAACCTGGATGGGGGAGACCCTCCCAAATGGGCGGAACCGGTTTATTTGAAGTCTGAAGGTAAAGTGATACGGATCACCGCAGGGGACCATGGAAGTATTCAGGGACCAGCTGAAAAGAAATGGGGGTATACTACCCTGTCTGTAGCAGATTGGGACGGGGATCAGCTGCACGATATTATAGTGAACTCCATCTGGGGCAAGGTGATTTGGTTTAAAAACGTAGGCAGCAAAGGAGCCCCGGTACTGGCCAAGGGAAAACCGGTGCTGGTCGAGGGAGAGTCCTTAAAACCGTCGTGGAATTGGTGGGACCCTAAACCAAATCATTTGGTAACTCAGTGGAGAACTACCCCTGTGGCGGTTGATTGGAATGCCGATGAATTAATGGATTTGGTTATGGTAGATTATCAGGGTTACATGAGCTACTTCGAACGTTATAAAGAAGCTGGTGAATTATACCTAATGCCGGGCAAAAGAATATTTTATGGAACCAATGCTTCCGCCTTTGATAATGGAGACATAGTAATGGATTCAACGGAGGGTCTATTGCAATTAAATAATGAGACTGCCGGCTCCAGTGGCAGACGAAAATTATGTCTGGTTGACATAGATGCTGATCGTGACCTGGACTTGTTGGTCAATAGCAGCAATGTTTCATTACTATTAAACGGAGGATCCCAGGATGGGAAGGTTATGTTTGAATACAAAGGCCCCTTGTACCAGAAGACGTTGGCAGGGCATACCACATCACCAAGCATGGTAAATTGGAGTAGTAGTTCTCCAAAATTATTGATAGGGGCCGAGGATGGACACTTTTACTATGCTCCCTAGTTGAAGATCTTTGTGACCAGCGGTAGCTCCGAATCTATTTTCCAAGTAGCCAGACCCCCTAAAGAGGTTTTTTAGTTCGATCTATAATGATGATTGAAAATATAGAGCATCAGTTATTATAAATATTGATTTATATGTATAACATAAGACATAAATTTCTATATTTACAACAAGTAATGACTAGAGATCGGTTCCATTTGATGGACTGCTTCATATTGACACTAATTTCTGTATGAAGTGTTCCACAAATTAAGAACTGGGTTAATTATAGAATAGTTCGTAGTCGATTTAGTTTAGTTAAATGAACGTCAGCATTTGGAGGCTGGCGTTCATTTTTTTCCAACGAAATATTCATTGAATGAATCAGGGGGTTAAGACCACTGAGACTTTTTGGGAACCAGTATAATTCTTAAGGATTGTTTTACCAGGTTGTGATGGAGAAAAAGGGAAAATTTCAATAATATGTAATACATAATACAAAAATATTCTATATATTTAGTGTAGTCTCATTCGAATGCAACTTGAAATTTACTATGATGCCACATTCTAAAATTAGGGTTATTAGTCACCTAAAATTTTTACTTAGTTGGTTACTGATTGTTGGTTTGGCTGCCTGCAATGTACCTGAGAGTCATAAAAATGATGGGCAGGAAAGAGATGAAGCTGTACTCTATAATGGCATTGAATTGCCGGAGGACTGGCCCCCTAGATATGAGGTGCCCAAAGAGGCTGTGGCCATGCCTGTTCCTTACCTGGATAATCCGCCGGAGGTTATTCCCATCAATATCGGCAGACAGTTATTTGTAGATGATTTTTTAATAGAGCAGAGTACTTTAGAAAGAACTTTCCACTATCCCAAATATGACCGTAATAACCCTGTTTTAGAACCTGATCAACCCTGGGAGAAAACCGAAAGCGGTGCCCGTTATGCAGCTCCTTTTAGTGATGGAGTTTGGTATGATGAAAAAGATGGGAAATATAAAATGTGGTATCTGACCGGGGGATCCAAATTCCATGATAACCCGGAAGCCTTTATTACAGCTTATGCTGAATCTGAGGATGGGGTAAAATGGATAAAGCCTGAGCTTGATTTGGTCCCCGGCACTAATATTGTCAGCCAATACCAACGTGACGCTGCGACTATGTGGTTGGATAAATTAGAGGTGAATCCGGAAAAGAGGTATAAATTGTTTAATGTGGAACGTTTTGGAAGGGAGGGTTGGATGATGATTCTGCGGTATTCGGCAGATGGGATCCATTGGTCTGAAGGTGTAGCGCAGTCAGGTGAAGTTAAAGATCGGTCAACCGTATTTTATAATCCTTTTCGAAAGGTTTGGGTGTTTGGAACACGGGTAAATTGGCCGCGAGTGAGGAGCCGGGGTTATTTGGAGCATGAAGATTATGAGCTGGGTCTTTCACTGACTCATATGATTTTTGAAAATCAATATGACAAGTACAATTTTTTTTGGTTTGGTCCCTGGGATGATGAAGTAAGAAACCCTGATTATCCGGAAATAGATCCGGGCATTTATAATCACGACGCTATAGCCTATGAAAGTTTATTTATTGGATTTTTTAATGTCTGGCAAGGACCTGAGAACAATATCTGTAAAGCTTACGGTATCCATAAAAGAAATGAACTGCTTATCGGTTACTCGAGAGATGGGTTCCACTGGGATAGACCGGATATGCACCGATTTATGGGAGTGAGTGGTACCAATGACCAGTGGAATGATGGTAATATACAGTCCGTTATTGGCAGTCCATTGATTGTAGGGGACTCATTGTATTTCTATAGCAGCGGGAGAAAAACAAATAGTATTTTTTGGGATAGTGATATGAGTACCGGACTGGCCAAATTGCGAAGGGATGGATTTGCATCATTGGATGCCGGTAGCTCAGAGGGTTTTGTTACTACCCGGAACCTGACTTTTACCGGTAAATATTTGTTTGTAAATGCAGACGCCAGCGGGGGTCAGCTTAGAGCAGAGATTCTTGATTCACAGGGCAATGTAATTCCCTCCTATTCAAAAGCAGAGAGTAGACCCGTTGAAACCAATGGGACCAAAATAAAGATAAGCTGGAATGACCACGACTCACTTGAAGATTTACCGGAGACAGTAAGGATAAAGCTCTATCTAACAAATGCTGAAATCTATTCTTTTTGGGTCAGTGAAAGCATTACCGGTGAGAGCGGAGGCTATACAGGGGGAGGAGGCCCAGGACTACATGCATCTGGCAGGGACTTGCCTTTAAGTAAGTAAGGACCTGCTTTTAAGTAAACTAACCTAAAATATTAATGAGACGATTGTTTTATGTGCTACCGGCAGCTGTGCTTCTATTCGGCTGCCAACCTCATCCAGATAATTCGGCTAATGAAAATACCATTAACGCCCAGGATGAACCTGAGGCTAATGATATTACCGGGAACTATTATTTGCCGCCCTTAGCAGCACCGGGGACAGGCGCTTATCTGAGCAGTGAACTATTATATCCATTGGATAATAAGCCAACCCCA
Organism: Bacteroidia bacterium; assembly: GCA_030430675.1. Classification (GTDB taxonomy): domain Bacteria; phylum Bacteroidota; class Bacteroidia; order Cytophagales; family Cyclobacteriaceae; genus SZUA-3. The sequence goes on from JAUIKU010000031.1 coordinate 25,194, forward strand.
GAGTGCCATTCATCTACCATGGTGGAAACAGCGGAGGGTTTGGTTTGCGCCTATTTTGGTGGTATTAAGGAAGGACATCCTGAAGTAGGTATTATGGTTTCACGATTGGTCGACGGTTCCTGGACATGGCCCGTGGAAGTGGCCAATGGCGTGCAAAACGATACGCTTCGATATGCCACCTGGAACCCCGTGCTATTTCAGCCTAAAAATGGTCCTTTGATGTTGTTCTATAAAGTTGGTCCCGATCCCAGGTCCTGGTGGGGTATGTTAATCACCTCAACCGATGGGGGCAGAAGCTGGTCGAAACCTTTAAAACTGGGAGAGGATGAAAAAATTGGAGATTTGGTAGGCCCTGTAAAAAATAAGCCGATTCAGATGGCAGATGGTACCATCCTATGCCCCTCAAGTACGGAAACCAGGGTCCCCAATAGCCATTCTACCTGGAAGGCCCATGTTGAGCTGTCAACTGACAACGGCAAAACCTGGGAAGTTATAGGCCCTATCGACGAAGGGAATAGATACGAATCTATTCAGCCCACCATTCTTACCTATCCCGACAAATCGTTGCAGCTCCTTTGCAGGTCACGACAAAGCGTAATTTCTCAAAGTTGGTCTAAAGACCAGGGAAGGACCTGGAGCGCGTTGACTGCCACTGCCCTTCCCAATCCCAATTCCGGCGTCGACGGCGTAAGCCTGACAGATGGCAGACAATTGCTGGTGTACAATCACTCCACCAGAGAGGGCGAAGAGCCCACGGACAGGAATATATTGAACGTGGCATTATCGGAGGACGGCATTAACTGGACTCCCGTTATGACACTCGAGAACAAACCAGCCCCATCGGGATATTCCTATCCCGCGGTTATAGAAACGTCCGATGGTTTGGTCCATATTACTTACACTTATATGAGACGCTCTATCAAGCATGTAGTAGTTGACCCCAAACTGCTTTAATTGGGTATTTCCGGATAACATTTGCAACACAGGTATGCCACTATAATTCGTAAGCGTGAAAAGTCTTGACCTCATAGTCTTTGTTGTTTACCTGGCAGGAATAACACTATTTGGGAGTTCATTTTTTAAAAAAAATAGAACTTCATCTTCATTTACCATTGGTAATGCCAACATACCGGGGTGGGTAGTGACCATGAGTATCTTTGCCACGTTTGTGAGCAGTATCAGTTATTTGGCTTTACCGGGTAATGCCTTTTTATCCAATTGGAATGCATTTGTATTCAGCCTTTCTATTCCCATTGCATCCATTATTGCGGCAAAGTTTTTTGTACCAATATATCGCAAAATTAACAGCCCGTCCGCTTATACCTATTTGGAGCAACGATTTGGACCCTGGGCAAGAATATATGTCTCTATTTGTTATTTACTGACCCAGTTGGGCCGTATCGGGACCATTCTGTATCTACTGGCGCTAACGTTGAATGCGGTTACGGGTTGGGATGTGGCCACCATCATAATATTTACCGGTATTACAGTGGCCCTGTATTCTATGCTGGGAGGGATATCCGCGGTGCTTTGGACGGATGCCATCCAGGGAATTATTTTAATCGCTGGCGCTTTGGTTTGCCTGCTGTATATATTGTACAGCATGCCGGAAGGTCCTGCTCAGGTAATAGAAATTGGCGTTTTGAACGATAAATTCAGCCTGGGAAGTTTTGCTCTTGATTTAACTGAGCCCACTTTTTGGGTGGTACTGATATACGGTATTTTCATCAATTTGCAGAATTATGGGATTGATCAAAATTATGTGCAGCGCTACATGGCTTCAAAATCCGATAAGGCAGCTCAAAGATCGGCTCTTATTGGTGGTATGATGTACGTGCCCATTTCTGCTCTTTTCATCTTTATCGGAACGGCGCTTTTTGCATACTACAATGCCGTTGCCACACTGCCCCCTGAATTAACCGCGGTCAATCAAAGTGACCGTGTTTTCCCATATTTTATTGTCAACGTATTGCCCCCTGGTATCAGTGGATTGCTGGTCGCATCTATTTTTGCGGCAGGGATGAGTACAATTTCTACCAGTTTCAACAGTTCGGCTACCGTGTTTTTAACCGATTACTATAATAAGTATTTCACAAAGCGTGCATCGGAACGTGAAGCTATGAAAGTGCTTTATATCTCGTCCGCGGTAATTGGTATCCTCGGTATCGTCATTGCTATTGCCATGATAAACGTGCGAAGCGCTTTGGATACCTGGTGGAAATTAGCATCAATATTTAGTGGGGGGATGCTGGGACTGTTTTTGCTAGGGGTAATTTCCAAGAGTAAAAATGTGTTCGGGGCCATTGTTGGAGTCATTGCAGGTATTGTGGTAATTTTCTGGATGAGTTTCTCCGAGAGTATTTGGGGCGACCATTATTTAACCAGCTCATTTCATACGTATTTGACCATCGTTTTTGGAACAATGGCCATATTCCTGGTGGGATTCCTTATTTCTTCGATAAAGCAAAAATCATTTTCAAATGAGAAAAACTAAGTGCCTATCAGGGGATTTACGCCAAACCAACGAGCGGCTTATGTTCCCGCCAATATGTTCATATATAACGCACATAATATAAAGTAATCATGATGCAATTAACTATTAACCTGATTCTATTTTCAAATCTCTTTTTTTGCTTCAATCAGGAAGTTCCGGATCAATTACCGGATCATAGCGGTGAAGTAAAGAATAATGAAACGGTCGCTATGGCCCCTGAACAAAATTCAATTAAGCAGATACCCAATGCAAAACATGTTAAGGTATATTATGAAAAAGGAAAATTCGGTGGATGGCCGGCCAACTGGGGTATTTGGTCCTGGGGGGAAGAAATACTAGTGGCATTCACCCTTGCGGACCACAAAGACAAAAAAAGTCATACATATGATAGGGAAACCGCACTGGCAAAATTTGCCCGAAGTCTAGATGGCGGTAACTCGTGGACCATCGAAGATGCCTATGAAGCGGGAATTAACCAATCGACCTTTGAACACAACATAGGAGACAAATCACAGCCATCACAAAATTTGACAAAAGCCATCGATTTCACCCATCCCGACTTTGCATTTACTTTTCGTATGCGAAAATTGGAGGATGGCCCCTCCTCTTTCTATTATTCCTACGACCGGGGTAGAAACTGGGAAGGGGCATTTAAGCTTAACGTTGATTTTACGGATCGCGTTCCTACAGGAATTCCTACCCGTACGGATTACATTATCGAAGGGAAACACGAGCTAACCGCCTTCCTGACCGTGGGATTTCGTAAGGATGACAAATTTTGGCGGGAAATTGCTTGTGTACGTACCACTGACGGGGGAGTCACATGGAAGTTTTTATCCTGGATAGGTAAGGGAGCCAATGATTTGGTAATGCCCGCATCGGTTAGACTGGATTCGGAACGTATCATTACAGTTATCCGCCGACTCAAGCCGTACGGAATGGAGAGCTTTATTTCGGAAGACAACGGATATACCTGGAAGCAGCTAAAAGACCCGGTAAAGGTCGATGTGGATACCAGCAACCCTCCGGCCTTACTAAAACTAGACAACGGGCAGCTCTGTTTAATGTATGGAATCCGCAAGGAGCCAACCATGCCGGATGGTGTTGGAATATATATTACCTACAGTTCGGATGACGGCCTGACCTGGAGTCAACCAGAATTGTTGCGAGGCAAAGACGGGGCAACCTGGGACCTTGGATACGTCAGGGCAGTTCAAAGACCCGATGGTAAGGTTGCGGCGGTATACTATTATAACCATGCCAATGCTGGCGATAAATATCGATATATCGCCGCCACAATTTTTTAATAGTTAAGATGGTAGACAGTTTAGTATTCCTGATAAGCATGCTTTTTATTCAGGCAAACATGTACCAAGGGTTTGCTGAAGACCAGGTGCCAACGAACCGGCCCAATATTGTTTTTATAATGGCCGATGATCTGGGATATGGCGACCTGGGATGCTATGGGCAGGAAAAGATCAAAACCCCGCATATTGATCAATTAGCGGCAGAAGGAATGCTTTTTACCCAGGCATATGCCGGTTCCTCGGTATGCGCTCCTTCCAGAAGTAGCTTAATGACAGGTTTTCATAACGGCCATAACCGGATTAGGGATAATCTGCCACATGGTGTTTATCTGCGTCCCGATGATTTTACCGTAGCAGAGTTATTAAAGCAGGCGGGGTATCA
>JAUIKU010000032.1 GCA_030430675.1 Bacteroidia bacterium
TGACCAAGGCATTCAAACAAACTTCTGAGAAGTTGTCGGTAGACCCTGAAAACATCCATTGTATTTCATTTTCAATACCAGGGGCAGTGGATGTGGATCGAAATATTTGGCAATACTGTGAGCGTGTACCCGCCATAAAAGACGTTAAATTCAATAAAATTCGGGGCAATGGATTAATTCCTGAGAGCATTTATATCCAGCACAATATCCATGCACATGCTTACTCGGTAATCCCAGTAGAGGAAATTCAGGAAGGAGATTATGTATTTCTTCATGTAGGCCAGGGTATGGCACTTTCAGCAAATATCGGTGGAATAATCTATGGTCACCGCGGTTTTGCCGGTGAGATTGGGCACATTCCATATCCCTATCAGCAACGGGAGATCAGTTGTCTTTGTGGCAAAAAGAATTGTCTGGAAGCCATTCTCAACCACACCAGTATATTAGAACATATCAGGCATAGCTTTGGCCTGGAGATAAGATCGTTGGATGAGCTTTTGGATCAGGAAATCCAGCAAAAGGTGGCGGTGGAATATATTCTGGACCCTCTGGTGTATGCATCCACTATCGTTTCCAACATATTTGATCCTCACCGCATAATAATAGAGGGTTCGGTATTGGAACCTTTTTACCCTTATCTAAAAGGAAGGTTTGAGGAAAAACTCCGGCAATCGGCATGGTTAAAAGGACCGGATAAAATATGCTGGTACCACAGCAATGATATGGATGGAGCATACGGCGCCATATTGCATTCCGGGGAAAAAATTATCAACGAATTTATCGATCAAATAGATTTAGACCACTGACCATAAAAAATATCGGTTAAAATGAACATTATTATTTCCAAGAATAAAAACGAACTGGGTCAAAGAGCCGCCCAGATGGGTACTCAGTTAATCAACAATGCCATCAATGACCATGGCTGGGCCAATATTGTAGTTGCCACCGGAGCTTCTCAGTTAGAGATGTTGTCGGAACTGGTAAAAGCAGATATTGATTGGTCCAAGGTCAGCGGGTTTCATCTGGATGAGTATATAGGCCTGCCGCAAGACCACAGAGCATCGTTTAGAAAGTACCTGAAAGAAAAATTTGTCGAAAAGACTCATCCGGCGGAATTTTTTTATGTTGATGGAGAGCAGGAGGTAAAATCTGAGTGCGATCGTCTTTCTCAGCTGATCAAACAACACCCAATCGATGTTGCATTTGTGGGGATTGGTGAAAACGGCCATCTTGCATTCAATGACCCTCCAGCGGATTTTGATATCAAAGACCCTTTTTTAGAAGTTGAGTTGGATGAAGCATGTCGTCGTCAGCAATTAAATGAAGGTTGGTTTGGTAGTCTTTCGGAAGTGCCGGAGCGGGCCATAAGCATGTCAATAAACCAGATCATGTCCTCAGGTCATATTATTTGTTCGGTTCCGGACGAAAGAAAATCAAAGGCAGTGGCGGATGCATTGTTCGGGTCTGTCTCTCCCCAGGTGCCTGCTTCAATCCTGCAACAGCATCCCAGTACTTATTTCTTTCTGGATATGCAGTCAGCTTCACGGATTCCCACGCAGCAAGGAAAATGAAAGGCAACAAGTTAAAGAATTTGCTTATTGCCCTGGGAACGGTGGGCCCGGGCTTGTTCCTGATAGCGTACAACATTGGCACCGGCAGCATCATTACCATGGCTAAGGCAGGTGCCGACTATGGTATGTCGCTTTTCTGGACTTTGCTGCTTTCCTGTATTTTTACCTACATATTGATGGTGGCTTATGGACAGGTCACCCTGGTTAGCGGCAAAACTGCCCTCAGTAATATCAAAGTGCATTTCCCTGTCATTGGTAAGGGCCTGGCCATCTATATCATGATTGCCCTGATCATTGGCGAGCTGCTGGCACTAATGGGAATTATGGGGATTGTTTCGGATTTGTTGCAGGAGGCCATTCGTCTGCTGACCGGAGGCGCCATAGTAAGTACTTTGACCATAACCATTGTACTCATTGTACTGTTGACCATACTGTTGTGGCATGGCCGGTATCAACTGTTCGAGAAGATTTTAACTGTGCTGGTGCTGTTGATGGCATTCTGTTTTATTTATGTATTCGTTTCTGTTAGACCTGATCTAAATGAGATTTTCAGCGGCATGGTGCCAAGCGTGCCAGCTGGTCAGGGAGCTCTTGGTTTGATCGCGGCTATGGTAGGGACTACCTGTTCCGCGGCGGTATTTATTGTACGGAGTATTGTGGTTTCAGAGAAGGGTTGGACGATCAGTGACTTGAAAACTGAGAAAAAGGATGCCCTGGTATCTGCTACCATGATGCTTTTTCTCAGTGCCATGATCATGGCCGTGGCTGCCGGTACCCTGCACGTGATGGGCCTTCATGTGACCGATACCCTGGAGCTTATCCATCTGTTCGAGCCCATTGGAGGTAAGATAGCGGCAATAATACTCATAGCGGGCATCACCGGGGCCGCTTTATCGACAGTTTTTCCGATCGTATTGATTGCCCCCTGGCTTATTGCCGATTACACATCAAAGTCCAGAGATATAAAGTCACCAATGTTTCGCACCCTGGGAATCGCTGGATTGCTGTTTGGCTTAGGCCTTCAGTTTATCGACCAAAGGCCTCCGGCCATGATGATATTTTCACAGGCTTTTCAGGCATTCATTCTACCGGCAGTGACTGTTCCGATACTCTATTTAATTAACAAACAGTCACTAATGGGTGAGTACAGCGCCTCCATGCGGATGAATGTTGGTATTGTTTGTGTCCTGTTATTTGGGATACTTACCAGTTATTTTGCAGTAGCGGAGCTAATTAATTAAACACCATGCATACTTGGAATTTTGGTATTGTGGGGGCAGGTTTGATCGCAGACTTTCATGCCCGGGCCATTGGAGACATAGAAAACGCCAGGGTTGCAGGGTTTTGTGATGGAGGGTCCGGCAGGGCCCAAGAACTGGCACAAAAATACGGCGCCAGGGCGTTTGAAGACTATCAGCAACTGGTTACCAGCGATCAGGTAAATATTGTGGCAGTGGCTACCCCCAGTGGATTTCATTTGGAGCCCACGGTACTGGCGGCTTCGTGTGGCAAGCATGTAATTTGTGAGAAACCACTGGAAGTTACCCTTGAACGCATCGACAGCATGATTGAGGCCCACCGGCAGGCAGGCACTTACCTGGGCGGGATCTTTCCCTACAGATACAATGACAGTTTCCAAATATTGAAAGAAGCACTGGATCAGGGACGATTTGGCAGGATCACCTATGCCGGTATCCAGGTGCCCTGGTGGAGAAACGAGGATTACTATCAGGACAGCTGGCATGGTACCTGGGCACTGGATGGCGGAGGCGCCTTAATGAATCAGTCAATTCATATGATTGATTATTTGCTGGCACTTATGGGTCCCGTATCCGAAGTACAGGGCTATGTTGATCACCTGGGACATAATATCGAAGCAGAAGACACCGGAGTAGCCATTCTGCGCTTCCAAAATGAGGCGATGGGCACTATTTACGGGACCACTGCTTCTTTTCCCGGCCAATTCAGGATGCTGCAGATTGCCGGTACCGATGGTACGGTAATCCAGGAAGAAGACAGTTTTAAAGTGTGGGAGTTCAGGAACTCTCTACCCGAAGATGAAGAAATTCGCCAAAGGTTTGGTGGCATTCATGGAGGAGGTGGGGTTTCAGACCCCGCTGCTATCCCCTATGAAAACCATACCAAGAACATCGCGGCTTTCGTTCAGGCTATTGAGTCAAATACCCCATTTGCAATTGATGGTCATGAAGCCAGGAAAGCAGTAGACCTAATTCTCAGGATCTATGGCAAATAAAAACTTAAGCCTCATAGTCGGTAGCCTTTTCACCAGTGGTCATTTTTGGTTGCTTGTAGCGATTATAATAGCGGGAGGCTGGGGCTGTTTGAGTAAGCAAGATGACACCAGAATGGTAAAGTTCAGCGTTCTTGACGAGAATGACGAACCCACCGCCGTCAGGGTAAGGGTTACTGATCTGCAGGGAAACTATCTGGCCCCGGTGGGCCACACACCGGACTTTCCCATGACTACTTCCAACGATCAGGCCGCTGTTGAAACGGATGTATTATTGGATGACCAACGAAGATTTGCTTATGTACAGGGGGAGTTTGAGTTGGAAACTTCTGCGGAAGCCATTCTGATCGAGACGGTAAAAGGGTTTGAGTATCAAATTCTTCGAGACACCTTTCGGGTGGAGAGGGATGGAGTTAACTTGATCAGGTTGAATAGGGCATTTTCCCACCTGCCCCAGGAACCCTGGTACAGCGGAGATATTCATGTACATCATATCAATTCGGCCTCGGCCCTCTTAGAAATGAAGGCCGAAGATGTCAACGTATGCAACCTGCTGATCTCTGATTTCACACTTGATCACGACAACTTCAGGGGCACAGTTGAACCGGAATCTGAACCCAACCACCTGCTGTTTTACGGACAGGAATACCGGGAAGACCGACTGGGGCACATCAACTTACTCAACCTAACCCGGCACCTGGTGGAGCCTTCCCGGGAAATGCGTTCGCACCAGTACCCACTTAATATGGAGGCCATGGATCAGGCTCATGCCCAGGATGGTCATGTATCCTGGGCTCACTTTGCCGCCTGGCCGGGGTTGGAGGGACCATTGGGTATAATAATGAAAAAAGTGGATGCCGTGGAATTGCTGTGTACTATAGATCCTTTCCACGAGCCTATTTTCGTATCAGATGTAGTTCCGGAAGTAAGGTTGAATTCAGGATTGAGACTATGGTACCGGCTGCTGAATTGCGGGTTCAGGATTCCCATCACCGCCGGCACTGATAAAATGGGAAATTTTGTAACCGTGGGTGCCAACCGGACATACGCATTGGTAGATGGAGACTTTAACTACCAGAACTGGGTAGAAGCATTGAATAAAGGCCAGACTTTTGTCAGCAATTCTCCTTTTTTGTCCTTTAAGGTGGATGAACAGCATCCCGGAAGCACTCTGAAGACGGGCAACGGCCGTACCTACCACATTAAGGCGGAGGTATGGAGCCAGATGCCCCTTGACAGGTTGGAGATAGTAGCCAATGGGGAGCTGATCGGGGAAGTATCAATTGACAAGAACGAGTCCTATAAGTCATTGGAAATCAGTTATCATACCACAAAGAGCATTTGGCTGGCGGCCAGGGCCTACCAGTTTACCAGGGAACAAACCCGTCGTGGACTTAGTGTGTCACAAAGACGCAATCAGGGTGGAGGTCCAACGGAATTGAATCGATACTATGGCACCCTACGGCCGGAGACTACTTTTGCTCATACCAGTCCGGTGTATATTGAGGTAAATGAACAACCAGTCAGGTCTGCTGCTGACGCATTGTACTTTGCCAAATACCTGAAGAACGCCATAGACTGGCTTACCAAGAATGGCTCCTTCCCTTCGGAAGCCGCTAAACAGGAAGTACTGGCGGCTTTTGATCTAGGTCAGCAGGAGTTTATCAAGCTTTCTCAATAGGCCTTTACCTTCCAGGTGCTGTTCCTAAACTGAGGGTTCCCAGCCATTGGCATATTCCCTGCCCCAAAGTGCCTTAGCTTCCTGATCATCTTTGATATGGCCGTTAGTGGGGTCAATATTAAGTGTCCTGCCTACTTCCTGAGAGATATTTCCCAGGTGGCACAAAAGCACACTTTTATGACCTTCTTCAATGGGAGAGTTCAGCTTTTCCCCTTTTCTGATGGCGTTCAAAGTATTGGCAGCATGGTGATGGGACAGTTTGTTGATTCCAACCAGGTCTGCGGTATCCAGTTTGGTCTCACTCAATAATTCCTTAACCTGTTTGCCGGATTCATCATACAATCGGTATCCGTTGGTATTCACCATGATATTTCCCTTTGTACCTTGTACCAGAGTGCCTGTCATTTGTCCGAATGTGGGCATCCCATTGCGGCTAACAGACTCCCATGAAATGGATTTGCTGTCGCCGAATTCAAATGCGGTATTCTGAGTATCGGGGAATTCCCAGTCATCGTCCACATGGTAGACGCCTCCGGCAGAAGTAACCTTGGTGGGATATTCGACTTCCAACAGCCACCGGGCCACATCCAGTGCATGTGTGCCGTTGTTACAGATTTCTCCGGTACCCCAGTTTTTGAACCAGTGCCAGTTGTAGTGAATCACATTGTCGCGGTAGTCCTCCCGTGGTGCCGGACCCTGCCATAATTCATAGTCCAGTTCACTGGGAACGGCGACCACCTTACCATGACCAATGGACTGCCTTTTATTGGAGTACCAGCAGCGCGCATGATAGGGCGTTCCAATTGCTCCTTTTTTTATGTCATCTATTGCAGTAGCGGCAAAGATCCCGGAGCGCTGTTGGTTGCCCATTTGCACTATTTTGCCATATTTTTTCTGTGCCTGTACCAACATTTCCCCTTCCTGCGCATTGTGGCCACAGGGCTTCTCAACGTAAACGTGTTTGCCGGCCTGCAGTGCCATAAGCGTGGCTGGTGCATGCCAGTGGTCCGGAGCGGCAATTACCAGCAGGTCCACCTCGTTAGATTCAAGTACCTTTCTGATATCTTTTTCTCCGGCAGGTTTGGTTCCCTGAACCTCCTGGGCCATTGATGCCGTTTTATCAACCACATTGGAATCTACATCACAAATAAAGGTAACCTTCACATTATCGGACTCCATGAAAACCCTGGTCAGGGCATGCCCACGGCTGTTGGTGCCCATTACCGCTACATTTATACGGTCATTGGCTCCCAATATCTGGGAATAGGATCGCGCGGTAGTAGCCAGGGTGATCCCCAGGCTTCCCACTACCGTATTCTTAACAAACTTTCTTCTTGATGACATAGTGTTTAATATTTTAAGTTTCTGGTGTTCAGTTAGTTGACAGTTAATTATTACTATTCGAAATGCTAAACTCGATATTGATGACAGGGTGCTCTCCCGGAGCGGAAACAGCATTCATTACCTGAAACGGAATAGCAAATGAATCTTTTCTATCGGTCGTTTTGACATGAAGTTCCACAGTTGTATGTGCTGGTATTTCAACCAGGTCGCTGTTGCGATGGAAAGTATAATCGCTGGTGTTCAGCAATACCATGGTGGCATCTGAACTATTAACTATTTCAGCCACTACCACGTTGGTTTTTTCCGTGTAGGAAGCATTGCCGGCCTTAACACAACTGTTAAGCAATGGCACCAGCACCGCTTGATTACCTATCAGGTTATTGTTAAACCAGGCCACGGTCCTGCCTGCCTGCAGTGCTTCCTTTATAGCAGCTTCTGTTCTCTCCCTGGCAAAAACAAGAGTAACAGGTCTGTGGCCACCTCCCGGTATATCAAACAACCAGTCGATCAATCCGTGAATGTCGGAAGTGCCCATGATGGTCAGATTGTTTTCCTGGGCGATCACCATGGCTTCGTCCGAATAGGTGCCTTCATTCACCACTTCAATACCATGCAAAAGTCCTTCTTCAATTAGTTGCTTATGCAGATCGGTCAACTCAGCAATACCATCTGGTTTTTGCGCCGGCCAGTGGGGGTGATTCCAAAAAACAAAAGCCCCCTGGGCATTGGCTTCCCTGAATACCTCAAGTGGGTCATCCATAATTAACTTGTTGACATCCTGAATGAATATGGCGTTTGAGTGCCCCGGAGGCATACTTCGGGTTATCTCTGTACCGTGAATAACAATTAGATCTTTGTTTTTAGCAGCGGCCTTGGCGATTTCGAATGACCGGTTTCGGTCAGGATGAGGAATATCGTCTTTATGGGGCTGGTACTCAATGTGTTCCGTAAGCGAAATGGCATCCACACCATCTAATATGGCCTCCTGTACCCGGATGTCGGGCCAAACGCTACCATCCGAAAAGACCGTATGTTGATGCAGGTCACATACCAGGGTGAGGTATCCCGGCACATCGGGAAAGACAATTTCCCGGGTCTGAGCCCAGCTTTGGTTGGCCAGCAGCAATAGAATGATAATAGTATTCTTCATGGTAGCTTAATATAATAGTTAATTGGCTTCTTTGTTGGAAATGGCTTTCAAGGTCTTATGGAAGATCTCAGTGTTTTCGTAAATCCCACGGAACAGATCGGAACCCGGGCCATAAGCAGCCACCGGTATCAGTGATGTGGAATGTCCCCCGGTGGAAAAGGTGCCCTTAATCTGATCGTAGCTTTCTCCGCTTGACAAGGTATATCCTCCGGTTTCATGGTCCGCGGTAACGATCACCAGGGTATTCCCGTCTTTTTCCGCGAAGTCCAGCGCCACACCTATGGCGTCATCGAAATCGATCATCTCTGTTACCAGGTACTCATCGTCGTTGGCATGTCCCCCCCAGTCAATCATGCTGCCTTCCACCATTAAGAAAAAGTTTTCGCCTTTAGATGACAGGTAATCCAGTGCCAGTTCCGTGGCCTGAGGTAGATACTCACCTCGGCCTTTAATCACAGCGGGTAGCGCTGGGTGCCCTATCAGGTAAGCATGCTTTTTCTTTGGATTTGCCGAGTTCTTTAGGGCTTTGGTGTTCACCTGAAATCCATTTTTTTTCAGGCTTGCCAAAAGATCTTTTCCATCGGCCCTAAGAGAGTCAGTAAAAAAACCTACCCCGCCACCAGCGAAGAAGTCCACCTCGGAGGTGACGAGTTGAGCCGCAATTTCCTGTTCCATCCCACGGGACTTCACGTGTGCATAAAAACAAGCGGGAGTGGCATGGGTAATTGAGGAAGTGGAGATCAAGCCGGTGTTCCATTGATCCTTTGAGAGTATTTCCACCAGGGTGGGAAGTGCTGTAGTATCCGCGTCTACCCCAATGGCGCCATTATAGGTTTTTTTGCCGGAAGCAAATGCCGTGGCTCCCGCGGCGGAATCGGTTATCCTGGCGGTGGAGGAAGTTTTAATTAGTCCGATGTTTTGGAACCGCGCATAATTGGGTATCGATGGTTTATAATAAAATGCCGAAGAGATTTGGGACAATCCCATACCATCTCCAATAAGCAGGATCACATTCTTTGCCACACTGGATTCTGTTTCCGACGGCGAGGTGCCGGGGAGTCGATGGTCGTATGATTTGGAAGTTACCCTGGGTTGGTCCTGGCTTTGAACAGTGCCCCATATCAATAGCACTATACCGGTAAATAATATATGTCTCATTTGAAATTTCGTCAATCCAATAATCAATATAAGTTAAGATTTAACTTTTTAATTTTCGTTTATTTCTTCATTTTAACCTAAATATAACATGAAGCAAACACTAAGCCAGTATCAATTCACAATACTCCTGTACAGTTACAGGGTGGTATTATTATTAGCAATTCTTATGTCGGTTCACCCAGTATTTTCTCAGGATAACTCTGCCAGGTATGTTGTTAGACAGGTTAAAACCCCGGTGGAAGTTGATGCCAATTGGAACAAACCGGTGTGGCAGGACATTGAGCCAATTGCGTTGGAATATTATATGGGTGATAAACCCCAGCACATTCCAAGAGTGCAGGCCAAACTGACCTATGATGAACAAAACCTCTACGTCATTTGGAAAGTGGATGACCAGTATGTCAGGGCGGTAGCTGAAAATCACCAGGGCCCGGTTTTTCGGGATAGTTGTGTGGAGTTCTTTTTTATACCGGATAATTTGGGAGGCTTGGAGTATTTCAATTTGGAAATGAATTGTGGTGGTACTATGCTGTTTCACCACCAGGAGTACCAGAACCCTAAAAAGATAAATATTACCGAGGAGGATATCTCACAGATGAAGGTGGCACATTCATTACCGCGGCTTATCCCGGAGGAAATTAAAGAAAAGACCACCTGGTATTTGGAATATGCCATTCCATTTAAAATTCTTAAGAACTACTATCAGTTGGAAACTCCCCAGTCGGGTGCAATGTGGCGGGCCAATTTTTATAAATGTGCCGATAGGACCTCTCACCCTCACTGGCTGACCTGGGCGCTGGTAGATAATCCCAAACCGAATTTTCACCTGCCCCAGTTTTTTGGGAGCCTAGTATTCGAGTGACAAGTGAAATTATCGACTGGCAATAATATGATTTTAATATGAAAGCCCGCTATAACCATGTGCCCACTATTCTCACTTCATTAATTGCACTAATTGTAGTCATGTGTCTTCCCACCAGTCTTAAATCTCAGCCCACCAGATTCCTGGTAGGAACTACCAATGGGGAGGTATCGGCCTCAGTGGCGGTATGTGATCTGGATGAGCACCAGGAGGCATTAACGATAGTGACCAAACTGAATGCCGGGAAAAGGCCGGGGTATCTGGTCATAAACGATGATTATTTGTATGCGGTAAGCACTGACCTCCAGGGAAAGGATCAAAATACGCTACGCGCTTTCGCGCTGCAAAACAATGGCACCGATTTAAAGCTCCTCAGCGAAGTTTCCAGTAAAGGAATTAATCCCTGTTATGTTTCAATAAATAAAAGTGTACCGGCACTGTTTGCGGCCAATTACTCCAGCGGCAGCGTGGTGCAATACCAAATAAGATCAGATGGCTCGCTGGGTGAGCCCTGGTATTTTCAGCAATTCGAGGGAAGCAGTGTTAATGCAAAACGCCAACAAGGTCCTCATGCACATTATATTCATCCTACTGTTGACAATCAGTTTGCCCTGACTGCGGATCTTGGTACCGACAAAGTTATGGTGCACCGCCTAAACCAGCAGGGGAAAATGTCTGTATATGAAAAACAGCCCTATTTTGAATTGCCTGCGGGGTCCGGCCCCAGACACTTGGAATTTCATCCCAATAACCAGTGGGTTTATGTTTTAAACGAACTAAATTCCACGATCTCAACCGTAAAATATCAAAATGGCGAATTTAAGGTGGGTAAAACCATCAGCACACTCCCCCAGGACTTCAAGGACGAGAGTTCTTCGGCAGCAGTCCGGATCCATCCATCAGGTCATTACCTGTATAGTTCAAACCGGGGATCGGATAGTATATCGGTTTATGCCATAGATAAACAGGGAGACCTAACCAGAATCCAGACATTTGGAGAAGGGCTGGGCTGGGTACGAGACTTCAATGTTACACCCTCGGGTAAATTCATTGTGGCTGGCAACGAAAAAACCGATCAGGTAGTGTTGTTGAAGTTGAAAGCGGATGGTCAAATTGCTCACCGTATCTCGTCTGTTGATTTTCCCAGTCCCAGTTGTTTTGTATTCTTGAATTAACACCATGGAAATCTACCTGTCAGCTTTCCGTCATTGCTTTAGGTATGGCCTATTACTGCTGTTATTTGCCTGTAGTCCGCCGGAGGATGAGGTTACGGAATCACCGTATTTGGTTTGGGAACACTACAGCGGCGATCCGGGAGGCACCAAGTATTCGGCACTGGATCAGGTCAATAAAACCAATGTGGACCAATTAATACCCGTATGGACCTATACCACCGGAGATATTAGCCTCTCCCCACCTTCGACTATCCAGTGTAATCCCATTATTGTAGGGAGTAGCATGTATATAACCACACAGAAATTCAAACTAGTAGCGCTGGATGCATCCAGTGGTGAGGAGCTATGGGTATTTGATCCCAGCTACCAAAGGGGCGGCCACGGAGTAAATCGGGGAGTGACTTATTGGACCAACGGGCAGCAGGAACGGATATTATATGTGGCGGGACCGTATTTGTATAGTGTGGATGCAAACAACGGTCAGCCTGTAAGTTCATTTGGCGATTCGGGAAAAGTAGATCTGAGGTTGGGGTTAGGCAGGGATGTGAGCTCCCTGCTGGTAACCGCTACCACACCCGGAGTAGTATACCAGGATCTTTTGATACTTGGCTCAGCTGTAGGTGAAGGGCCACGACCTTCCGCTCCTGGTCACATCAGGGCTTTTGATATAAACACAGGAGAGATTCGATGGATTTTCAATACCATTCCACATCCCGGAGAATTTGGATATGAGACCTGGCCTCCGGATTCCTGGAAAAAGACCGGTGGAACCAATGCCTGGGGAGGGTTTACCCTGGATACCGAAAGAGGCATGGTCTTTTGCGGTACCGGTTCCCCATCCTATGACCACTGGGGAGGTGATCGCATTGGACAAAATTTGTTCGGGAATTGTATTTTGGCCCTGAACGCTGCCACCGGGGAAAGAATATGGCACTACCAGGTAGTACATCATGACCTTTGGGATTATGATATTGCCTGCCCACCAAACCTGGTTACATTGGAGAAGGATGGAGCATTAATTGATGCAGTGGCACAAGCCACCAAGATGGGGCACCTGTTTGTATTGGATCGCCTCACCGGCGTACCGGTGTACCCGGTAGAAGAGCTTCCGGTGCCACAGTCAGAAATTCCCGGTGAAAAAAGCTGGCCCACCCAACCCTTTCCACCGCAGGCCTTTCGTTATGCCAAACAGCATTTTGATCTGGAAGATGTTACTGATATTAATCCTGAAGCCACCGCAAATATAAAGGAACAGATAAAAGACTGGCGGTTGGGAGATATTTTCCTACCTCCCGGTGAGCAGGCTTCCGCCATGCTGCCCCAGTTCAACGGTGGTACCGACTGGGGAGGTGCTGCCTTTGACCCGGAGAGCAACAGCCTGATCGTGAACTGCAGCAATGAACTTGAGTGGATATCGATGGTAAGGTCAAAGCCCAATACCAACCTGTCCATGTTCCAGTTTGGCCGTGATCTTTACGGGGCTCTCTGTTCATGGTGTCATTTCCAGGGTAGTACTACTCCTTCACTGGCTGGACTTAAGGATAGGGACCCCCCATATGATCAGGAACAGGTAATACAGACCATGAATACGGGTAAAGGTTTGATGCCCAGTTTTGCCACATTGTCACCGACCGAGAAGCAGGCAATCGTATCTTACCTGTGGGATAAAGGACATGAGCAAAAAGTCGATGGGGACCCGGCTAGTTTTACCTTATCCAACTACACCCCATTCGTTTCTACCGGGCATAATGAGATCAAAGACCCAGAGGGATTTCCCGCTAATAAGCCTCCCTGGGGAACACTTACTTCCATAAACCTGGATCAGGGAAAGATCAACTGGCAGGTCCCGCTGGGAACTTATCCCCAGTTGGAGGGCAGAGGCATGCCAGCAACCGGAACCTTTAATATGGGAGGACCTATAGTAACCAAAGGGGGGATAGTTTTTATAGGAGCTGCTATGGACGAGCGTTTTCACGCCTATGATAAGGATACCGGGGCCTTGTTGTGGGAATATCAGATGGATGCCGGTGGCTATGCCACCGCTGCTACCTATCAGATTGAAGGTAAGCAATACGTGGTGATCGCCGCCGGTGGCGGGGGCAAACCGGGTACCAAGCCCGGTGACAAGTACTATTGCTTTGCTTTGCCCCGGTAAGAACACAGGTTTGAACAAACAGTTATTGCCTGACTGGGAAATTGTGTATCTTAATACCTTAATGACCGTTTAAAAAAGTTGTTGGGGACCATTGCATCCATATTCACAAAAAGCCGATGGCAGCTGTATTCCCTATTCGTACTACCCGTACTGTTTGGATGTGGACCCCAACTGCCGGATGAAGTAGCTATTGCATATAGTGCCCTTCCCGAGGAGATAGACTTCAATTTCCATGTTAAGCCAATATTATCCGACAAGTGCTTTGCCTGCCATGGGCCGGACCCCGAGAGTTTACAGGCAGATCTCCGGTTGGACCAGCGCTCAAGTACCCTGGAAGTCAAACAAAGTGATGAAGTAGCTATCGTACCCGGTAAATCTACCGGTAGTCATTTGGTGGAGAGAATCCTGTCCCAGGATCAGGAGCTGGTAATGCCACCTCCCGAATCACATCTGACCCTGACCAGTGCGGAGAAAGCGACATTAATCAAATGGATCGATCAGGGGGCGGAGTATAAGCCACATTGGTCTTTTATTAAGCCTGTAAGTACCGGAGCCCCGGTGGTCGACAATGAGCAGTGGGCCAGAAATCCCATTGATAATTACGTACTGAGTAAAATAGAGGCCGCTGGGTTACAGCCATCACCACAGGCCAGTAAATCAATATTGGCCAGACGATTGTATTTTAATCTTACCGGATTACCTCCCGATAAAAAAGCGGTGGAGGAATTTGTACAGGACCAGTCTCCGGAGGCCTACGAAAAGCTGGTGGATCAATTACTGGCCTCTCCTGCTTATGGCGAACGTATGGCAATGGAGTGGATGGATGTGGCGCGTTATGCGGATAGCGATGGCTACCTGGACGATAAGCATCGGGATTTTTCTCCCTGGAGGGATTGGGTGATTCAGGCATTTAACGAGAATATGCCCTACCATCAATTCGTCACCTGGCAGCTGGCAGGTGATCTGCTACCAGAGGTAAATCAGGAATCCGTCATGGCCACCGCTTTTAATCGGCTGCATCGCAAAAATTCCGAAGCCGGTATTGTATTTGAAGAATACCGGACAGAATACGTGGCGGACCGGACCAATACATTGGGCACTGCCTTTTTGGGTTTGGGACTGGAATGTGCCCGTTGTCACGATCACAAATATGATCCGGTTACCCAGGAGGACTATTACCAGATGTTTGCTTTCTTTAATAGCACAGCGGAGCTGGGTACGGCAATTTACGGCCCGGACCAAACACCAGCGCCGGCCTTGCTCCTAACCGATGATGAAGAGGAACAACTTCTGAACTTTATCGAATCAGAGATTGGAAAACAGGAGCGTAAGGTTGAGGAGATTTCCAGGTCTACCGACAGGCACTATCAAGCGTGGGTAGATAATCGAACCACCCTCAGTGAACAACTGACATCCGGCATAGATTTAAGCCCGCAGGTATATTATTCATTCGATGAGCTCAGGGGACAGTCAGATGGTAAGACATACTTAAGTAGTGATCAGATTGGAGGCAAACCCGCACAGGTTAAGGAACCGGAGCCAGGTCCGGGTGAGCAGGGTCAGGCAGTCTACTTGAACGACTACACCACCATTGTACTGCCTGAAAAAAAAGGATGGTTCGAACGAACAGATCCCTTCAGTATCTCACTTTCGGTTTATCCGGATACCCTGTATGAGGAAGCGGGGATATTTTACCATTGCGAAGATTTCAGATTGGGCCTGAAAGGTTACTCGCTTTATCTCGATAACAATAGGCTGCGCTTTGTAATAGCACACTCCTGGCCGGAAAATGCCCTTCAGGTTCGCACCAACAAGGCGTTGCCCCAGAGACAATGGACGCAGATCACTATAACGTACGACGGGTCCAGCAGGGCAGAAGGAATAACGGTATTCCTTGATGGAGCGCCAGTGGCACTGACTACAGATTATGACAACCTTTACAAGGGAATTCTATATGAACCGGACATTCATACCTATGGCTTCAGGGGGTTCACCCTGGGGGCCCGGGACAAGATGAAAACCTTTTTGAGAGGTGGGCTGGATGAGTTGAAAATATACCAACGCCAGTTGACCGCGCTGGAAGTACTTCTAGATTATAACCCGAAACTGGCTTATTCTCATATTTCCGGGGCTGCGGAAGGGGATCCCTTACTGGTTGAATACTACCATCGATATATCAACAAATCATTGGTGCCGCTGCGTAAACAACTACAGGTCAACCGGGAGAAACTCAATAAAACGATTAACAAGATTCCCGAGATTATGGTCATGGGAGATCTGCCGGAACCCAGACCCACGTTCATATTACACCGTGGAATGTATGATAGCCCGCGCCAACAGGTAGAACCTGGCGCTCCCCCGGCGGTGTTGGCATTTGAACAGGAATTTCCCAAGAACAGACTCGGATTGACACAATGGTTATTCAGTCTCCAAAACCCGTTAACAGCCAGGGTGTTTGTAAACCGTATATGGCAAATGCATTTCGGACGGGGAATCGTCAACACACCGGATGATTTCGGCAGTCAGGGGGCAATTCCCACCCATCCGGCACTGCTCGATTGGCTGGCGGTGACATTTATGGAGTCGGGCTGGGATATTAAGCAGCTTCACAAGACCATAGTTATGTCCGCTACCTTCCGGCAGTCATCTAAAGCCACTGCCGAACAAATGGAGACAGACCCCGATAACCAGCTGTTAGCCAGGGGGCCAAGTTACCGGTTGGCAGCAGAAATGATTAGAGACCAGGCGTTGTCGGTAAGTGGACTATTGGTCAATAAGCTAGGCGGACCCAGTGTGTTTCCCTACCAGCCGGAGGGCCTTTGGGACGAGATCAGCAACAAGGTGTGGCGTTATAAATACTTACAGGAACCAGGTGAGGGGCTTTATCGCCGAAGTTTGTACACCATTTGGAAAAGGACTTCGCCACCACCTAGCATGTTGATTTTTGATGTTCCGGACAGGTCCGTTTGCCGGGTGCAACGTGCCAAAACCAGTACGCCGCTGCAGGCGCTGGTATTGTTGAATGATCCTCAGTTTCTGGAGGCAGCCAGGGTGTTGGCGGAAAAAACAATTTTGGAATATCCCGAGGCTCCCGAATCTCAATTAAGCTCGGCTTTTGCCGATATAGTTAGTCGAAAACCGGAACAAGGTGAGCTGGATGTGTTAAAAGCATTTTACCGGGAAGAGTTGACCCGGTTTCAGCGACATGAAGAAGATGCCCGGGATTATCTGAATATAGGTGAATACCAGAAATCCGGCTCTTTGGATCAAAGGCAGGTGGCGGCTCTGGCTACTGTTATCAGCGGCATATTTAATACCAGTGATAGTTATACTCTAAGATAATGAATGACCAGATAAATAATTCAAGTATGCCATCCTCCCGCAGAAGATTCCTTCGGAATACCTCTTTGGGGTTGGGTTCAATCGCCCTGGCCAACCTGATTAATCCCACCCGTCTATCTGCCGGGAACCGGGGAGCCGGGGGAGTGCTGCCGTCTCATCACCACGCGCCCAGGGCAAAACGGGTAATTTACCTGTTTCAAAGCGGAGCACCCTCTCAGATCGAGACATTTGATTACAAGCCCGGATTGGAAAGATGGCACGGTAAAGAAATCCCGGATTCGGTCAGGGGTACTCAGAGAAACTCCGGAATGGTGACCGAGCAGTCGACCTTCCCGCTGGTAAAATCATACTACGGCTTCAATCAACATGGCAATTCAGGCGCCTGGGTAAGTGACCTGTTGCCCTATACCGCAAAAATTGCCGATGATCTATGTATAGTCAAATCGATGTATACCGAAGCGATCAATCACGAACCGGCAGTAATGTTTGTACAAACCGGTTCTCAGTTGACCGGAAGGCCATCCATTGGTTCGTGGTTGAGTTACGGACTGGGCTCGGACAATGAGAATTTACCGGCATTTGTAGTTTTGGTATCCAAGGGGGGCGGAGCTCAGCCATTGAGCGCCTCTGCCTGGGGGAACGGCTTTTTGCCATCGCACCATCAGGGAGTCCAGTTTCGGTCTGGCAAAGATCCGGTATTGTATTTGAACAATCCATATGGCGTTCACACCCAGGATAGACGCCGGGCGCTGGATTATATCAGGAAATTAAATCAGCAGCAGTTCGATATCTGGGGAGATCCTGAAATCAATTCCAGAATCCAACAATATGAGATGGCATTCAGGATGCAAACCTCGGTACCGGAAGCAGTGGGCTTACAGCAGGAACCCGATCATGTATATAAGCTGTATGGCGAAGATGCCCGCATACCTGGAACCTATGCCGCCAATTGTTTGCTGGCACGCAGGCTGGCAGAAAGGGATGTTAAATTTATTCAATTGTACCACATGGGGTGGGACCAACACGGAAACCTTCCCAGGGATATCAAACGACAGGCATTGGGCACGGACCAGGCCAGTGCTGCACTGATTACCGACCTGAAACAACGAGGTCTGCTGGACGATACACTGGTGATCTGGGGAGGAGAATTTGGGCGTACCAGTTTCTCCCAGGGGAGACTTACCAAGGACAATTTTGGCAGGGATCATCATCCTGGTTGCTTTAGTATCTGGATGGCAGGAGCCGGAATTAAATCTGGCATGACCTATGGTACCACCGATGAACTGGGATATAATGTTATATCCAACGGGGTGCACGTACATGATTTTCAGGCTACCTTGCTCCATATTCTGGGAATTGACCATGAAAGACTTACATTTAAACTACAGGGGAGACGTTATCGCCTTACAGATGTACATGGTAAGGTAGTACATGCTGTATTATCATAATTTTTTACTTTTTTAGTGTTATCAATAGATAACCAATAGATGACACCAATAATTAGATACTGGTGGCTGGCCATAATAGCTTTGAGTTGCGTGAACCCTGAAGATAATCCCACCCCTGCTGAAGGAATGGTAGTAACCGGACTATATTACGCCGATAGCCTGCCTATTGCTGTAACCATTCAAGATGGCTTTATTACATCAATATCGCGGGAAGTAGACGACTCCGTTACCGGATATTTTCTGGCACCGGGGCTTATCGACCATCAGGTGAATGGCTATTTGTCACACGCGTTTGTAGGGAGAGATCTGGATGAGCAGGCGCTTACCGAGGTGACCCGGGGGTTTTGGAGCAAGGGAATTACCACTTTTTTGCCAACCTTAACCACCCAAACCGATGACGAATTGTCCAGGAGTTTTGCCAGGTTGAACCAACTGCTGGAGGATGATTTTCTGGCTCAATCTATCCCGGGGTTTCACCTGGAGGGGCCTTATATTTCACCGGAGCCGGGTTTCAGGGGCGTACATAATCCTGAATGGATAAGACCACCGGACTGGCAGGAGTTCGAAAGCTGGTACCATGCTTCGGGAAACCGAATAATGGAGGTGACGGTTGCACCTGAAATAGAGGGAGCCATGGATTTTATCAGGAAATGTCGGGACCTGGATATCGTGGTGGCAATCGGTCACTCAGCGGCCCTGGCCCCGGATATTAATCAAGCCATGGAACTGGGCGCCACAGTATCCACCCACCTGGGTAATGGATGCGCTAACAATATACACCGGCATCACAATCCATTGTGGCCTCAACTGGCAGATGATCGATTAGCTGCCAGTATTATCGTGGATGGCTTTCATCTGACCAGGGAAGAAGTGAGGACTTTTATCAATGCCAAAGGAACTGACAATACCATCCTGGTTTCGGACCTTACCCGGTTGGCTGGTATGCCACCTGGCCGGTATGAAGATTTTGGTCGTGAGCTGGTGATGACCGATGAGGGAGCGATAATGTTTCCTGAAGAGAATGTGTTGGCCGGGGCCTCTTTCCTGATAACCAAGGGCATTGAGAATGTTACAAAATTCACCGGCTGCTCCCTGGAGGACGCCATCAATATGGCCAGTAAAAACCCTGCCAGGGTATTGGGTTTGGACGACAGGGGCGAAGTTGCCGTGGGCAAAAGAGCAGATCTTATCCTGTTTAGCTTCGATGATGGGAAATTTGAGGTGGTAAACACAATCGTGGGTGGCCAGGAGGTATTTGCCGGGGACTAAGCCCTGCTACCTGTTGATCAAAACAGGGATTGTGGAAACAGTTTGTCCCTCAAATCTGGCAACATATACCCCTGCAGGTAACTCGGGCAGGTTGAGATGGTGTATTTCGGTGCCTGAACCAAAATAGATATCTGTGTTGAAAAGTGTCCGGCCTTGAGTATCTATCAGGGTAAACTTCGCCAGGCCCTCTTCCTTGGATTCAGAACGGACTTCAAGCCTGCCGGAAGTTGGTATTGGGAATATAGTGAACTCCTGATTCTTAACCTCCCGGTAAATTGATTCGATTGGAGAAAAACTAAAGGTCCCGTCGAAATCGGTTTGTTTTAAACGGTAAAAAGAACGGCCTGCCAGTGGTTGCCAATCTATAGTGTCGTAATTAATGAGTTCGCTGCTGTTACCCGCACCGGGAACATTGAAAAGATCAACAAATTCCAGGGCGTCCTGAGATCGTTGGATAGTATAGAAATCATTGTTGGTTTCACTGGCGGTTGACCAACTGATGGCTACGGAATTTTTCTGGGAAGCTACCCGGAAGCTTCTCAACTCGATGGGCAATGGGGTTTGGGTGTTGTTTATGGTTGCCAGAGTAAACCTGCGGTTGTTTCGTATTCCACTGCTCCCCCCAGGAACACTGGCAAATTCGTAAATATTACCACCCAGGCTGCTAGCGCCACTAATTGGGGTCTGGTCAGAAAATACCCCATCATTGTCCGTATCTATCAATAACCTTAGATCAGAAGCTGTTACCGGACCTAAGCCCGTTAGATCCCATCGCATATCCACATTGCCAACATTTCTGCCGTTACCGGATGAGTTTACTTCACTCACTCTCCACACTCTTTCCAGCCTGGACTGTACTCCGGAAGGCACATCTGAAGTATTTGTAGCGGTCAGGGCGCCGTTATCGTGCCCCCAAAGCAGGAATTCATCATTGCCGAGCCCGGAAGGATTGAGTATTCGCACTATTCCGGTACCCTGAGCATCATTGTGGATATTGGACGCATCTACCCGGCCTATTCCGGCTACATCGTGATCATAGTTCCCTGCCCCGGAATTATCTTCATTGTAAAAATCGTTGGCATCCAGGCTAAACCCGTATTTAGCTGCTAAACTGTTATGCAGTATCAAACGTTCGGCACTATTTATGGGCGATGAGTAAATGACAATCTCCGCCAAAGACCCATTTAAGTTTCGTCCCGAAGTACCCTGCTCATTGGCTATGTACAGGCTGTTTGAATTGGTACGCGGAGTACGGGTCTCGGCATCTGTTTCGGTTTGACTGCCATCAATAAAAAATTCAAAATTGGTTTGATCGTAGTCAAGTTGATAAACCCCATAGC
Source organism: Bacteroidia bacterium (assembly GCA_030430675.1). Lineage (GTDB taxonomy): Bacteria > Bacteroidota > Bacteroidia > Cytophagales > Cyclobacteriaceae > SZUA-3. The sequence continues at coordinate 20,747 of JAUIKU010000032.1, forward strand.
TGCTGGTGGAAAAAACTTCTCCGTCTTCAGAATCGGTACTACGGTTCCCATCGGTATACCGCACTGGATAATGAATGTTCCCGGTGTTGGGGAAGTTGGTCAGGAACTCATAATTTTCCTGGGCATCACTTCCTTTGACCACAAATGCGTTATAGTTTTTATGGGTGTTAATGATGCCTACAACAATTATGGACCAGGTAGTTAAATCCAGGCTGCTGGCATCTGAGGCGGTTAAATAATCGTTGGAGCCGTCAAAGGTGATCACGGGATATCCATTGGTGCCAGAGGTTACAAATGCCGGTCTGTTTGCACTGCCAGGAGGAGTTCCGTGATTGTCGTAACCCGACTGATCATCCCATTGGGTGACTTCTGATCCGGACAGGGTAACGTCCTGATTGGCATCCAACCATAGAGAGAGACTACTACTGCCATCGGTACTGCCAATACCTGCAGGCCCCGTTTGGGAAAAAGTTTGAAGGGAAAAAGAAACTATAATACCGAGGAAGAATAACCTCATTTAAAAATTTTCCATAGCTAGGTAAAAATAAAAAGATTACCGCTATTATGAAATGGACTGGGGTTATATTAACGGAGAGGCTAGACTTTTATATAAATATTACGCTTGAACATAAAGAACAGGAATAACCAAACCAGTGCCAACGCTCCGATACTCTCAAACACCGGATGCCACAGCTCTGGTGCTACTGCGTAAACCCCGCCGAAGATTAGCGCCGAGGTGTAATTGAAATCAATAAAACGATAGGCCAGATAAATAAGCAGTGAGTTCATTCCGATTACTTTGAAAAAAAACGCCCATCTGGTATATCCTTTCACGTCGATCAGCCAGTAAAAAAGTGCGGTAAAAATAAAAGCCATACCAGCTGTCAACAGGATAAATGAACTGGACCACAAATGCTTGTTAATGGGGAAAACCGGGCTCCAGAGCATGCCAAGCGCAATTCCTGCCAGGCCCAGCAACAAAAGCATGCCGGTGGTTCTATCGGATTTTTTCTGCAATATTTCTCCGCACCAGGATCCCAGGATGGTCAGGCACAGCGAAGGTAATTGAGTCAGCAACGCCAATTCGTCATAAGTGCCCTGTTTTAAAATTCCAGGCATGAAAGTTCTGTCGAACCACCCTACCAGGTTGCCTTCAAATGAAAGGTCACCCGCTCCGTATCCGGGTACCGGGATGAGTTTAAGGGCTGCAAAATAGGTTACCAATATACCGCCAACCCACAGCAATCTTTTATTCCAGTCAAAATTTGAAAAGATCAGCGTAGTAAAAAAAGTAGCAATGCCGATCCTGCCCAGTACGCTGCCATACCTGATTTGGGAAGGTTCGAATATTGGTACCGGCGCATTTTTATAAACAATTCCCAATGCAATCAGTATCAGCATACGTTTAAAGGCCTTGCGGTAGATGGTACCTTTTGACCTTCCCAGTCGTTCGCTTTTGCGGATCGAGAAGGATAGCGATATTCCCGAAATAAATAAGAACAGGGGAAATATAAAGTCATAAAAAGTAAATCCATTCCACGGGGGGTGTGTCATTTGCTGCGATAAAACATCTACCCAGGCCAGTCCGGATTTACCCTGAAGTCGTACAATGAATTCAGCTCCTCCTGAGATCATCAGCATATCGAAACCCCGGAGTGCATCAATCGACAATAGCCGTTTTGAGGTTGGTTGTTCCATTTAGTTACATGGTTCTGCCATAGGTAATCACTCCTGGATGGCGGGAGTGTAAGACAACCCTGAGTTGTCCTGTTGTTCGGTTGAAACAGCCTGGTATATGGAGGCAAATGCACAAAATACCAGCATGGCCGCAAAAATTACCCCAATCAGCAATAACAGCAGTCCTGCTAGGAAAACCGGGATAGCCAGCAGTCCCATACCGAAAATGGTCCAGCCATGTCCTTTGGTCATGGCCCAGCTTCTCTCAACCGCTTTTACCGGTCCTAAATCTGTGTCCATGATGATATATGGTACGAATACCAGGCGGCAAATAACAATGATCCCAGGAATTATAAAAAGTATTAATCCCAGGCCTACCAGTACCATAACTAAAATATAGGCCAGGATGACATTCAGATACTTTTTAAAGCCACTAAAGATCTCCTTTGTCTGAAATTCTTGATTCCGGGCCGCCTTAAGGAATAGATATTGGGCACCATACTGGAAAACCGGCAGAATGAGCAGCCAGTATAAACTGCCAATCACCTGTAACGGCGTGACAGGTTCAAATTCGAAGTCTTCACCTACTTCGTAGTCGGCCAGGCTGGCGGGTATTTCAGCTATAATCAATACCAGCATAACCAGAAGCAGTGGCAGAAAGTACTTTTTCATCTGTTGCCACCCATATTTGTAACTGCCACCAATAGAGGGGTGAGGGGTCAACACTTGAGTTTCCACAAAAACAATTATTGGTTCAGTACAAGATAGCATGCTCACTGCATACACTGCAACTGAACCAATAATTATTTTCCCCTAGAAACTGTAGTTCGGGAATTTAGTCTATGACAGATCAAAGCGATCCAGATTCATCACTTTGTCCCAGGCTGCCACAAAATCATTGACAAATTTTTCCCGGGCATCATTGGATCCGTAAACTTCCGCCAGCGCTCTCAGTTCCGCATTTGAGCCAAATACCAGATCAGCCCGTGTTGCTGTCCATTTCAGCTCCCCTGTGGCCCGGTCGCGTCCTTCAAAATTCTCCGCATGCGGGCTGGGAGGCGCTTCGTGCTGAGAGGCAGCTTTCCATTCGGTGCTCATATCCAGTAAGTTCACGAAAAAGTCATTGGTCAATTTCTCCGGTTGATCGGTAAATACACCTTTGGAAGACTGATCATAGTTGGTATTGAGCACCCGCATACCGCCAACCAGTACCGTCATTTCGGGAACAGTCAGCGTCAATAGCTGTGCTTTGTCAACCAGCAATTCCTCGGTTGAAACATCAAACTTGGTCTTGCGGTAATTGCGGAAGCCATCGGCCGCAGGTTCAAGATAGGTGAACGCCTCTACATCGGTATTTTCCAAACTGGCGTCCATACGTCCCGGGGTAAAAGGCACGGTTACGTCGTTTCCGGCATCTTTTGCTGCCTTTTCCACGCCGGCACAGCCGGCCAGAACGATCATGTCAGCCAGTGATATCTTTATGCCACCGGATTGCCCATGGTTGAATTCCTGCTGAAGTGCTTCCAGAGTACCCAATACCTTGGTGAGTTGAGCCGGATTATTGACTTCCCAATCCTTCTGAGGAGCCATCCGGATACGCGCGCCATTTGCGCCACCCCGCTTATCGGAGCCGCGGAAAGTAGCAGCGGAGGCCCAGGCAGTGGATACCAATTCGGAAACAGACAGCCCGGAAGCCAAAACTTTGGCTTTAAGATCAGCTACGTCCTGCTCGTTAACCAGTTCGTGATCGACCTGGGGGATGGGATCCTGCCAGATCAAATCTTCTTTCGGTACTTCAGGACCCAGGTATCTTTCGCGTGGTCCCATATCACGGTGTGTCAATTTGTACCAGGCCTTGGCAAATGCCTTGGCAAATTCATCGGGATTTTCTAAGAAGCGCCTGGAGATTTTTTCATACTCAGGATCAAAACGCAAAGACAGGTCTGTAGTCAACATGGTGGGCCGTTGCTTTTTAGTTGGGTCAAAAGCATCCGGTATGGTGGCTTCAGCATCTTTTGCTACCCATTGTTTAGCCCCTGCGGGGCTCTTGGTCAACTCCCACTCATAGCCAAATAAATTCTCAAAAAAGAGATTACTCCATTTGGTGGGAGTCTGGGTCCAGGTTACCTCAGGACCTCCGGTTATGGCGTCAGCACCTTTTCCGGTACCAAAGCTGTTTTTCCAGCCAAAGCCCTGTTCTTCCATAGGAGCAGCCTCTGGTTCCGGCCCGATATATTGTCCCGGGTCGGCTGCCCCGTGGGTCTTACCAAACGAGTGTCCCCCGGCAATGAGCGCCACAGTTTCTTCGTCGTTCATGGCCATGCGTCCAAAGGTTTCTCGAATGTCAACCGCTGCTGAAACAGGGTCCCCGTTACCATTGGGTCCCTCAGGGTCTACGTAGATCAGTCCCATCACCACCGCTGCCAGTGGATCTTCCAGGTCCCGTTTACCGGAATAGCGTTTGTCATCCAACCATTGTGTTTCCGAACCCCAATAAACGTCTTCTTCCGGTTCCCAGACATCTTCACGTCCACCGGCGAATCCAAAAGTTTCAAAACCCATGGATTCCAGGGCCACATTACCAGCCAGCACCATCAGATCCGCCCAGGATATGCTGCTGCCGTATTTCTGCTTAATAGGCCAAAGCAGCCGGCGCGCCTTGTCCAGACTGGCATTGTCGGGCCAGCTGTTGAGTGGGGCAAACCGCTGCTGCCCGGCCCCGGCACCGCCCCGGCCGTCACCTATACGGTAGGTACCTGCACTGTGCCAGGCCATACGGATAAACAAACCACCGTAGTGACCGAAGTCTGCCGGCCACCAGTCCTGTGAATCGGTCATCAGATCCTCGAGGTCCTGCTTCAATGCTGCATAGTCTAGCGAATTAAACGCTTTCGCATAGTCAAAGCCCGTTCCCATGGGGTCGGACAAGTTCGAGTGTTGCCTGAGGATACTCAGGTTCAGACGGTTAGGCCACCAGTCCCGGTTAGAAGTACCGGTGCCTGCGGAATGCTTTAGAGCTCCGCTGGAAAAGGGACATTTGCCAGTGCCATTTGTTTCAGTAACTGAGGTAGGTGTTGACCCGTTGGATTGTGTGCTGTTCGACATGATTATTTTCGTGTATGTTTAATTTATGATCAATTCTAATAAGAAATTGGGAATAATTTAAATCTATAATTCTTATAAGATTATAGATAAAATTTATTATTTAAACCGCTCTCAGGCTATGTAGCTGAAGCACATATAGTAACAGGAAAAAGAAGGAAAATACCAACAGTTTTGCTATAAGAAAAAGTGATCAATATCATACGATTATTAAATTGCTGATGAAGATAATGCCATGAAGCACACATATAAAATATCCGGTATGACCTGTAGTGGGTGTCAGGCTCATGTAAAACAGGTGCTTGAAGGTGTGGCTGGTGTCGAGGCTGTAACGGTCGACCTGGACCGAGGAGAAGCTGAAATCACCATGCAGGACCATATACCCCTAGAAAATATGCGGACAGCCCTGGCTGAGGATGGCGGCAGGTACCGGATTGCAACTGAGACCGGGTCACATCATCACGTAAGTCAGGATCGGGTAGCACCCACCAGGCACAGTGTGGGGAAAGTAAGCTATTACTGTCCCATGTTGTGTGAGGGAGATAAGGTGTACCCGCAACCGGGCGATTGCCCGGTATGCGGAATGGCTTTGGAACCCACTTCGGTATCCGGACATGCAGATGATGGGGAAGATTTGGCTTATGATGGTATGCTTAGAAAGTTTTGGGTAGCCCTGGGTTTTACGCTGCCTATCTTCCTGCTGGCCATGAGTGAAATGGTTGGAATATCACCTGATAATTTTATTGACGGAGGTGTCTGGGGTTGGATACAATTGCTGCTTTCATTACCGGTGGTATTTTATTCCTGCCGTGAATTTTTCATCCGAGGGTATCACTCGGTAATCAACAGGTCTCCAAACATGTGGACCTTGATTTCACTGGGAGCAGGTGCGGCCTATCTGTTCAGTGTGGTGGCACTGATTTTTCCCGAGGTTTTTCCTGCCCAGTTCCGAACTGAAAGCGGATCGGTTCACCTATATTTTGAAGCAGCCACAGTAATACTTACCCTGATATTATTGGGACAGGTGCTGGAGGCAAAAGCAAAGAGCAGAACCAATACGGCCATACGCGAATTGATCAACTTGGTACCCCCCGAAGCCACGGTAATTCGAGGGGGAGAGGAAAAGGTTATCCCCCTGGAACAAGTGCAGTTACAGGAAATTATTAGGATCAGACCAGGAGAAAAAATACCGGTAGATGGACAGATCTTAAATGGAGAGAGTTCCATTGACGAATCAATGATCACCGGGGAACCAATTCCGGTAACCAAGTATGTGGGAGATGAAGTGATAGGGGGTACTATTAATGGAAACGGTACTTTCCAGATGGAAGCCCAGAAAATAGCAGGCGATACCCTGTTGTCGCAAATTATTGAGATGGTAAATCGGGCCAGCAGGACCAAAGCACCCATTCAGAATCTCGCGGATAAGGTATCGGGGTATTTTGTTCCGGTGGTGGTAACCATTGCCGTTCTTTCCTTTATGGGGTGGACCTTGTGGGGGCCTGAGCCCGCATTGGTATACGCCTTTACCAGTGCGGTGTCGGTTTTGATCATCGCCTGTCCCTGTGCCCTGGGCCTGGCTACTCCCATGTCAATTATGGTTGGTACCGGTAAGGGTGCCAAACAAGGTATACTGGTAAAGGATGCCAGGGCTATTGAGGAAATGCACAAAGTGACTACCCTGGTAATTGATAAGACCGGGACCATCACCGAGGGAAAACCGGCATTAAAGCAGGTAAATTCCTATGATGAGAAGTATGCTGAAGATAAGCTGCTAAGCATGGCTGCATCTCTGGAAAATAGCAGCGAACATCCCCTGGCGCATGCAGTGGTGACAGGGGCGAAACTAAGAGGTGTTAAGCTTGAAGATGTTGACGGCTTTGAGGCTATTACCGGAAAGGGAGTGACCGGGACGGTTAATGATTTGGAAGTGGCAGTAGGAAATCACCGGTTACTTGAGCACCTGGGGGTGAATGCTGATGAATCGGTACGGGATGAAATTGTCAGACGGCAGAAAGCAGCGGAGACAGTAATGTTTGTAATTATCGATAATATGGTTGCCGGTTTTATCAGTGTGGCCGATCCCATAAAGCAAACTTCAGCCGCAGCCATCAAGACCTTGAAAGATCAGGGTTTAGAGGTTATCATGCTAACAGGAGATAATCGGAATACCGCCAAAGCGGTGGCCGGCCAGTTGGATCTTGATGGTTTTGAAGCTGATTTATTACCGGAAAGTAAATACGAAAAGGTAAAGGAGTTGCAACAACAGGGTAAAAAAGTGGCCATGGCCGGGGACGGGATTAACGATGCACCGGCACTGACCCAGGCCGATGTGGGCATTGCCATGGGTACCGGTACCGATATAGCCATAGAAAGTGCCAGTCTGACCCTGGTGAAAGGGGAATTGGACGGGATTGTCAAGGCCCGGAAACTAAGCACTGAAGTGATGCGCAACATCAAACAGAACCTGTTTTTTGCCTTCGTTTACAACATGCTGGGGGTGCCCATAGCTGCAGGGGTGCTGTTTCCCTTTTTCGGAATCCTGCTAAGTCCTATGCTGGCCGCGCTGGCCATGAGCCTGAGCTCTGTTAGTGTGATTGGAAATAGCTTAAGGTTGCGGTAACACCACAGATAGTAAGCAAGGCACTGTACCTCCCATTTTTGCCAGTTTCTCCCCATGGCACTTAGGTATAAGTTGCTTATCTTGTGTGCTGTAGATTAAATCAAACCACAGTAACCCAATGAAATCCAAAGTTCTCTTTACAGCATGCCTTTTATTCGGATTGATGTTCATCAATGCCGGATTGAATAAATTTTTCAATTATCTGCCTATGCCTGATGATCTGTCAGAGGAAGCCTTAAACATGTTTAGTGCCTTAATGCAACTAGGCTGGCTGATGCCATTAATTGCGGTAGCGGAAATAGTGGGCGGCCTGCTTATCATCATTCCCCAAACCAGGGCCCTGGCAGCGGTAATGCTGACTCCGGTAATGGTGGGTATACTGCTCCATCATTTTACTTTGGGAGAGGGATACCCAATACCATTGATTATGACCGCCATCCTGGTGTGGGTGATAGTGGAGAATTGGCAGAAGTACCTGCCCATGATCAGGGCCTGATATCCCTGGTATGGTCATGCTGTTTTCTGGTATTTATTGCGGTATTCCACCGGTGTTAGTCCGGTAATTCTTTTAAAAATCGTCCGGAATGCTTTGGTGTCGGTATAGCCCACATCAAACATTACCTCTGAGATGTTCTTTCGGGTGGCTTCGAAGGCGCGTTTGGCAGCTTCGATCTTTACCCGTTGCATGTACTGCACCACGGTATTGTGAGTTACATCTTTAAACCGGCGTTCGAAGGTTCGCCGGCTCACTGCCGCTTTGTCCGCCAGTTGATCCACTGTAAGTTTTTCATGATAATGCTCTTCGATGTACTCCTGTGCTATCCTCACCTGCGTATCATTGTGGTCCTTTTGGCCGTTGAACATCATAAAGGGTGACTGGCTGTCACGGTCAATATCTACCGCAAAATACTTGGAAGCCATAATGGCAATATGGCGGTGGGTATATTTCTCCAGTAAAAGCAACAGCAGGTTCCAATAGGAGTTGGCGCCTCCGCTGGAATA
>JAUIKU010000273.1 GCA_030430675.1 Bacteroidia bacterium
AGCCAATACCATTAGTACCAGTCCCAGTGTTCCTGATAAGGTTCCGCTGAAATAGAGTATGGCTACTACGATAGCAATTATCACTCTGATAATCCTGTCGGCATTTCCCATGTTGCGTTTCATCTTGAGAAGGTTTAGTTAATAAGATACTGAATTAATAATACCATACCGGTCACCACAGAAATACAAAGAATACAGATAAGTATGATCTTTACACCCTTGTTCATCATAACCGGAAGGGTCAAATATAATTGAGCCCTATTCGTCCCATACTGACTTTTGTCATGTTAGCAGGTGACTTTGTGGGTGCAGGAGTTAGTTGGCTGGTTCGGGACAGGTTATTCAGGCCTGGCCCAGTAATTTGTTAAAAGCTAAGGCTTTTTCTACCCAGAAATCCAGATCATCGTCGTTGTCAAATCCCAACGGATCCACAAACAAAAACCCCCTCATCGGTTTACCGGTAAAATCCATTCTTCTGCTGGATTTTTGTCCCAGTAGCTCTTCATAGGGGAGGTTTCCCACTCTTACCATCAGGCGGTCCTCACTGGTATTTTTGTCCGTATCAATGCCAATGCACATTTTATCATTGACCATAAAGATCAGTCCACCCATCATTTTTTTTTCTTCTACATTCCCAGCGTTTCTCAAACGCTGTCGTACCCGGTCTGCCAGAAATTCACTATAGGCCATATCAATAGTAAATGTAGTAGTTTATTTGTTTACAGTTTTGCCTATTACCATCATCGTCAACTAAATAAGGTAATTACATTTCTAAATTGAGAATTTTTCGATGAACAATGCCAACCCACATCAATTTTACTATATTATACCGGCATGCTCACCAGATTGTTATTCTTCTGCTCTCTCCTCATCCTGGCCCTATTACCAACAGCTTGTAATATGGAATCCGGGTCTCATGATAATCTGACCACTGCAGACGAACTATGGCACCAATACCCGACCCGCATGAGAAGCATATTTGAGGCGCTTGACCTGCAGCATCCGGGACTGTCTTCCGTAGAAGAAGCGCTGGTTAATCGGGATACAGTACAAGCCGCAAGAGCTTTGTTGGAATATTACCGATCAGTTGACGGAAGTTGGGTGGTAGGTACCTTAGATCCCCGTTCCATTCCGGAATCTCAGGAACTGGGAGATTTGCTGGTCCGTGATTCGGTCAAAATAGGTCTGATAAAGGACCGGATTCCCATCTCTGGTAACGGAGGTTACCAGTGGGATTATACAGGCCCGGATGGTGATGATGAATTTGGCTATTCGTTGAATGGGCATAAATACCTGCCTGCGCTGTTTATAACCTGGCAGCAAACCGGACAAACTGAGTATGTCGGTCAGTTTGATAAAGTCATCAAAGATTGGGTAATACAGCATCCGCTGCCGGATCCCGGTGATTCCATTTACATGGTTTTGAATGGTGAGGGTCCGGACTACCGGGATTTGGGTGAAGTGGAGTGGCGTACCCTGGAAACCGGCAATCGGTTGGGAGTGTCATGGACTCAGTTATTTTTTGGCTTTCAGGAGGTTGCGGCTTTTAGTGAAGCCACAAGGTTATTGATGTTATGCAGCATCGTGGATCAGGCCGACTTTCTGCGCCAATATCATAAGAAGGGACACAACTGGACCACTATGGAAATGAATGGACTGGCACTGGCCGGGCTGGCATTTCCGGAGTTTGAATCTGCCGGCGATTGGGCAGACTACGCCCTGAGCGTAATGGAAACCGAAATTAATCGCCAGGTTTATCCCGACGGGGTACAAACAGAATTATCTACCAAAACACAATGGGTGGCACTTCATCGTTTTGAATCCCTGGCCGTTAACTTTCAAAAAGCAGGAAGGGAGATACCTCAGGCATATCTTAATAGGGTGGAAGAAATGTACAATTACCTGGCCCTTGCCATGCGACCGGATGGGCATCAACCCTTAAACAACGATTCCGACAGGGAGGACCTGAGACCCCGGGTATTAAAAGCTGCCGAAAAATTTAATCGCCCTGACTGGCAATGGATTGCCACCAACGGAGAGGAAGGCATTATGCCGGATAGTCTGCCCAGTGTAGTTTTTCCCTGGGCGGGTATTCATATCATGCGCAGCGGCTGGGACCACCAGGCGTATTGGTCATTTTTTGACACCGGGGTATTCGGTACCGGGCATCAGCACGCAGATAAGTTACACCTCTCAATCAGCGCTTATGGGCATGACCTGTTGGTTGATGGTGGGCGTTATACCCATAAAGACTACTTCAGTTTTGACCCAACTATCTGGCGGGGCTACTTCCGGAGCTCATTTTCTCACAATGTAATCCTGGTGGATGGCAAGGGACAAAACGGAGGCCCCACCATGACAGATGGTGCATTGGTTGCCGGAAAGGATTTTGCTCATCAACCGGCATTTGATTATGCTCATGGTGTTCACACTGCCGGTTTTGAAGGCCTTGAGGGATCAGTTCGGCACAGTCGGAAGGTGCTTTACCTTCACAACAAGTATTGGGTAGTAATAGACCATGTCATCCCCGATGGCAATCGCGAGTTACAAGTGCTTTGGCATTATGCCCCGGAATCCGAGGTGGTAGTGGAAGATACTGAAGTGGTTTCAGTCAACCGGAACCGGCCAAACTTGCGTATTATTCCAGTAGGAAACATACCTTGGAATATAACTATGATCTCGGGACAGGAGCAACCGTTCATTCAGGGTTGGTATAGCGCGGATTATAATGTAAAGAAACCCAATTCCACGGCGATTTATAAAACTACTGCAAACGAGCCGGTAACATTTGCCTGGCTACTTGTACCGGCTGAAGAACAGGTGCCAAGACTGACCGCTGAAATTGAGAACAGACAGGGCGCCCTGGACATAGCAGTGGTGGAACCTAAAGGTAAGACCAGTATTTCAATTCCGCAGGTGGGGATTCCTGTTTTAAACATCCTCGAGTCCGATTGATGAAGGAAGATATATTAAATAACGTTTTACAGGACACCCTACGTCAATTGTATTCGCTTAAACAAATGGGAGAGCGGGCGGTTGATCAGCTGAATGACGACCAATTACATCATATACCGGAGCCGAACTCTCTTAATATCGCCACTATCATGAAGCATCTGGCCACTAATATGGTTTCCCGATGGACTGATTTTCTGACCAGCGATGGAGAAAAGGAGTGGAGAAGAAAAAACCGGGAAGATGAGTTCGTTGATACCCTGGCCTCGCGCGAGGAATTGTTGGAACTTTGGAATCAGGGATGGAGTTGTTTTATGGACTCGGTAAAATCCCTGTCACAGGATGATCTTGGGAAAATAGTTTATATAAGGAATGAGGGCTTTACGGTAGTTGAAGCCATCAATAGAGGGCTTACTCATGCTTCGTACCATATCGGCCAGATAGTATATCTCGCTAAAATGTACAAATCCGATAGCTGGCATTCACTTTCGATTCCAAAGGGGGAATCGGAAGCTTTCAATGAGAAAAAATTCAGCCAGGCAAAATCCCGGAAGTTTCACTAACAGGAAATCATAGCTAAAACACCTGCCACTTGCCTCGAATCGCAGATAAACATCTAAAGAAAGCCGGCTTTTTAATGCAGCTTGTTTTGCTGTTGTTTCTTTTCGACTTTTCGTCCTTGATGGCTCAAAAGGTGGAAATCAGGGGGATTTATGGCAATCCGAAACCATTTTGGGATCAGGAGATCAGCCTGAGAGAGCTTGGAGTAAATGCGGTTTTTGTACATAGTGGGGCTATTGATCAACAAATGATTGCACAGGTCCGCAGTGAGGGATTAATGATTTTTGCAGAATTCGCCACTCTAAACGGGAAAAACTACGTGGAGGACCATCCGGAAGCCTGGGCGGTAAATGACAAAGGCCACCGGGTGGAGGCTGCCACCTGGTTTATGGGGGTTTGTCCCACGGAACCTGGTTTTAGGAAATACCGAATGACGCAATTGCAAAAGCTGCTGGATGCCTATGACCTGGATGGGGTCTGGATGGATTATGTACACTGGCATGCTCAGTTCGAAGACCCGCAGCCTATTTTACCCGAAACCTGTTTTAATGATTACTGCCTGGAAAAATTCAGCCGTGATACCGGGGTAGTAATTCCCAGGGGAACTACAGAGCAAAAGGCTCATTTTATATTGAGCAACCACAATGATACGTGGCGCCACTGGCGATGTCAGGTGATCATTGAATGGGCCAGGGAGTTTAAGGAGGTGCTCAGGCAAAAGAAACCCGAAGCATTGCTGGGGTTGTTCCATTGTCCCTGGCAGGATGATGAATTTGATCATGCCATCCGCAGGGTACTGGGATTGGATTTCGATAGGTTGGCAGAAGTGATTGATGTATTTTCTCCCATGGTTTACCATGGCCGCATGGAAAGATCCTCACAATGGGTAGCCGACAATGTAGCGTGGTATGGTCAGCGGCTGTCTGTAAGTGGAGATGCGGAACCAAGACCGAGACTTTGGCCGATTGTACAAGCCTACAACGATCCCCACATTATTTCCAGTGAGGAATTCCGCACCGTGTTAAAAGGTGGACTTTCCGGAGGTGCTTCCGGAGTCATGATGTTTACCAGTTATGCGGTGGCAGAGGATCCGAAGAAGGTAGCGGTAATGAAAGAAGTGTATCGGGGATTAGCTGCTGAATAGCGATTGATTGTGAATCCTTCAGGCGGTTTTAAGTACCCGGAAAGGAAATAGCAGCACCGCAGAAATAAGTTTAAAGATCAGTTCCAGGGTAAACCCCAGAATTCTAAATGGCAAAAGGATCAGCCACACCAGAGGGAGTAAAAGCAGCATAATGATGGCCAAAGGCCAACAAAGTACCAACAGGATACACCAAAGCACAAATCCGGTAAAAGTCATAGTCAGTTTTTTAAATCAACTATATGCAAAACTCAAGCCATCTATGGTAATTATTTGGTACACATATAGTTAACAATTATTCCATCATTTGTTCTATCCGGCAATGGACGTTTTGGTGGACATTAACTGTTCGTTGTCGGACACATAGGGCTTAAGTAGCTGGTATAATTTCAATTCAT
>JAUIKU010000274.1 GCA_030430675.1 Bacteroidia bacterium
CCTACCGGACCGAATATCCAAAGGTTGTCCAAACTTGCCGGTGAATATCCGCAGTCTGTAATAAGTGCATTGGTAGATAATGCCTTCACTGCCGGCCAAATAGGTGATTTTATGAAATCTGCGGATAAGCGCCAGGATTTATTTATCGACCTGGATGTAGGAATGCATCGCACCGGCATACCAGCCGGATCAGCGGCATTGGAGCTAAAGGAATTTATAAAGCAGCACCCACACTTAAAATTCAGAGGATGGCATGCTTATGATGGTCATATCCGCCATAGTGATTTTCAACAACGCAAGCAGTTGGCAGAGGCGGGCTTTGAAGCGGTGAACCAAATGATTTCCCATGATCCTAATGAAGAAGTAGTGGCCGGCGGCACCCCCACTTTTCCGGTGCATGCGCTCAACCCACGATTCAATCTGAGTCCAGGTACCTGCTTGTTGTGGGATCACGGTTACAGTGAACAAATTCCGGATCTGAAATTTTTGGAAGCGGCAGTTTTGCTAACTCGAGTGATTAGTAAACTGGATGGGAACTTGTTGTGTCTGGATTTGGGACACAAAGCAGTAGCCTCAGAAATGCCCCATCCCCGGGTATATTTCCCAGAGCTGGCGGAAGTGGAATTTGTTGGTCACAGCGAAGAACATCTGGTGGTAAAAACCGGAGCCTGGGATAACTACCGGGTTGGCGATGCCCTGTATGGAATACCAATGCACATTTGTCCAACGGTAGCACTGCATCAGCAACTGATGGTTGTTGAAGAGGGGAGGGTTACAGATAAATGGAAAGTTTACGCCAGGGACAGGACTATCACCATATAGAAAAGACTAGTAATTCTGAACTACAAAATCCCAGTCCATCATATCGAACCTTTTGCGCTTGAGGGCCCTGATGCCTAAATAAGAGGTACCCAGACCTACGGCTGTGGTGGCCACACCCAATGGTACACCCACGACTACAGTTCCTACTTCATCGTCTTCCTGAACTGCGCTGGTGGTCAATACAATTCCTCCCACCGTCAACAGTCCGCCTAAACTGGTAAGTACAATTCCACCGGTTTTTGCACTGGCATTTTTACGGGTATGCCAACTGGATAGCACTTCAATCTGGTCTAACTGGACGGTCTCACCATTGACCACTATGGCATCTTCGCTGAGACTTTGAATATAGCCTCGTTTGGTATGGCCATCATTCAGTTTACACTTAATGGCCTTTTCCGGGTCGACCTCATACACCGAACCTGTTGACTTATGCTTTAACACCAGGGTCTTATCCTGTGACCAGGATTGGCCACATGTAACAAGGAACAATAAGACAATAAGCAGCCGCATTTTTATCAGGGTTTGACCCGCTAAGTTAAAGATAAGAAAAACCTGTTTAAAACAATATCGACGATTTTCTTACTGCGGGTATATTTTGCAGTTGCGAATTCGGAACATGCTCTACCTTATGGTTTTACGACTGCCATCAGGGTAGAAAATTTTTATTTTCTTGGCCTCAAACTTGTCCATAAGGTAACGGGCGCGTCCGGTAGCGCTCAACCTGGTGGGGTAAAAGGAATGGGAAACCAGTGTTTGACCATCCCAGCCGGGCGCCATTATGGCAATGAAGTCATCCGGATGTGGCGGGTCCTCTATAACGATCCATTTATTCTTCAGTCTCCAGTAACTCTTCGTTTTCTCCATGGATGTGCAATTTCTTATATTTCAAACATTTCTGAAAATAAAAAAGTTACGAAAAATAAAAATATTTTTCCTGGCTGACCACTTTATTCATTACTTTTCCGGTGTGGAAGAACAAATAAGTTATCAGGAGGCGAAGAATTCTTTGATTCAGGCCTGGGGAACATTAGGTTCTAACTGGGGAATTAACAGGACCATGGCGCAGATCCATGCGCTGTTGTTGATCAGTCCTGAGAACTTATCCACCGAAGACATAATGGCCGACCTTCAGATTAGCCGGGGCAATGCCAATATGAATACCAGGGCTTTAATCGACTGGGGACTGGTGCATAAGGTGCATAAGCCGGGTGATCGCAAGGAATATTTCAGTGCGGAAAAGGACATGTGGCAAATAACCCGTCAAATCGCCAGGGAGCGTAGAAAAAGAGAGCTCAACCCTGTGATAAAGGTACTGGAGCAGGTGCAGAATGTAAATAATAAATCCACTGCTGAATCGAAGGAACTGCTTAGGGTGACCAAAGAATTACAATTCCTGGTGAGAAAAGCCGACGGCTTCCTGGGTATGGTTACCGGATTTGACAAAAGTCGATTTATGAATTTCCTGTTGAGACTAAAAAAGTAATCGCGTCAGTGATGCAGGAGGTATTTCACACCCACCGGGAGGGCATTTGACCATACCTTCTCTTAAAACTTTTGCTAAAATAGGACAAGCTGTTGAATCCGGATAGATAGGCGGATTCCGATACATTGTAGATTCCGGATTTTAAATACTCCTTTGCTTTATCCAATCGATATTGTTGAATCAGGGTGACTGGAGACGACCCAAAAACCAGTTTGCACTTTCGAAAAAGCTGAGACCTCGATAATCCCATGTCGCGGCTCAGTCTGAGTACATTATACTCACAATTGGCATAGTTCAGACTGAGATGATAGTGTACCCTGGATTTAAAACGGGCCGCTTTAGCCGAGTGATTAATACATGGTTCCGAAGTTCGTTGCCAACGCATCAATGGACGAAGTAACCGCTTACCTATATCGAATGTCTGAAGTGTTATGAACATCATGAATTCAGCTTTTAAAAATGAATGATGATTCAAATTATGATACCGGTGTTACAAAAGCTATTGATAAATTTTGCAGAATTCCCAATCCGGATAATTGATCGCCGGGATATTTACGATGGTTGAAATAATGCGTCGGCAGGCAGGCCCATATTTGCGGAATTCAATACTAAATGGTCTATGGCTGGCAGGTTTTGCAAATTCCTCCCCGGTTAGTTCTGGTGTTACTGCTATTGAATCATGGCCTGATAGCGCTCAATGGTTGACTTTATATCGGAAAATAGTTTCAGTCTTTCTTTCTCCGAGGTCTTACTCAACGGTGTTGATTTCCTTTTAAAATTATTGTGATAGATCTCCATCTGATCGCAGAACTGTGGATTCACATTATTCATGAATATTTTCACACTGGCAGTTATGAAAGCCATCTTTTTATCTCCCATTTTGAATACAATACTATTGTCTCCCATGGACACCTCATTGTAGAACAAATTAAAAGCTGCCCCCGGGGTTTCCGTTTGGTGAGGGTCGATAATTTTCGTTCCGGTTCTGGCTTCCTGCTGTATGATGTCAACTACTTTCTGGTATTGTTCCAGTGCTAGTTTCGCCTGTGAGGCACTTTTCAAAATGCCGGTTTCATAGTAATACAGAATTTGTTTAAGCAAAATATTAATGGTTTCACTAGTCCAGATTTCATCAGATGCTATTCTGGCGTATGCCTGCCATATTTTCCTGGTAAGCGGGATGATCTCTTCTACCTTTGCCGGAAGGTTGTCCATATCAAGATGGGCACTGTCCATTTCCTTGTCGTTCAGATAGGTCTTGTACCAAAAAAACACTTTGAATGCTGCCAGTTCCGGGAACAAAAACAGGTGAAATATAGGCAGATCCCGGGCGAAATAGGATAAGGTGCCGTTGGGCATCTGGCTGATCATTTCCAGCATTTTTAAAACGTTGTGCAACCAATCCTTGAATGTGAAATCGTTGGTGTCAACGATCTGGGTATTAAAACTAAGCACGTTGTTGCTGGTGTTTAAAATGCTGTCCAGTGATAAATTATAGTGGCTGGCCAGGATCTGGATTTCTCTAATATCCAGGTGTTTTTCCCCTCTAAGTCTGCGATAGGCACTGTCCTTACTGACGTTTAATAATTCAGCAAGTTCCTCCGCTAATGAAATGTGTGCTGGTAGCTTTTGCTTTATGGCTTCCAGAATACGTATCTGAACACTTTCTTCCAAGGGCATAGATTGTTCAGGTATTGGTCAATTCCTGATTCCTGCTGAGAATATACAATAATCAATAGCTATTTAAAAGTTGGTACATGGAATTACCCCGGCAAGTTCCAAATACCCTCAGGAACCCACTGCCATCAATTCTGCAACATATGTATTACTATTCGAAGTATTTGCTTCAGTTATTGAAGAATATCTGGTAATGAATTTTTAGGAAACGGTTCAATTTTACAAATGGATATGGAAAATATAATGCCTCCACCCTGCATAATCGACCTGGTTACAGGAGCCATTAACTATTTTTCCTGTGAACAGATAATCCCTATGATCTGATCAATCTGCTATTTAACGATTATGCATGAAAAGGATCGGTAAGTTATTGTACCATAGGTACAGCGACTTACCGGTCGGAGGGGGTATACAACTATTTAACTATGACTGCTAAACAATTCTTAGTTTCCCTAATTGTAATTATATTACTATCGTCGGGACGCTCCATCTGCAGCCAAGACAAAAAATTCCGTCCCTATAAGGCCACGGTGACGATGAAGTACGGGCTATCCAATTCCCATGGTCTTCTCTATGATGTGACAGATAGTACTATCTTATTGTCAAATTCGGTGGACCTAACAGACTTTGGTTCAACAAGCTCCCAACAAAGCATCTCCATGTATGAAATCGATAAGATCCACTTGCGCAGGAAGGGAAGAATATGGAGAAGTGCTCTCATTGGTTTAGGAGCAGGTGCAGTAGCAGGCGCCCTTATTGGCAATATGACTCATAAAGAAAATCCAGATTGCTTTTGGTTTTGTTTTTCAAGAAAAGATGACACCACATTGGGCGCGATGGGAGGGAGTATTGTCGGTATACTGGTGGGTACATTTGTTGGACTTGCCAGAATTGGTATTCCCATAAATGGCAATAAAAGCAATTTCAAGGCCAATCAGGATCGGCTCATTAACTATTCCTATAAGTGGGGTCCGTATGTGGTTAAGAGTAGTAACACTAAGTCAAATAAAAAAAGCGCCGGCCCAAATGGACCGGCGCCATGAATCATTC
>JAUIKU010000275.1 GCA_030430675.1 Bacteroidia bacterium
CAACGCATTTTACGCCAACTATGACCGCCGCCACAATGTTTCGCTGGTCGGTACTTATGAATTAAATGATAAGTGGACCCTGGGAGGAAGCTTTGTATACAACACCGGCAGACCCATAACACTGCCTGTGGGCCGGTATGAGTTTGACGACTACAATGTCGATTACTATTCAGCGCGCAATGAATACCGGCTGCCCGATTTTCACCGGCTGGACCTTTCAGCAACCTTGAATTCCAGAAAAAACAAAAACAGGCGATTTAAGTCAAGCTGGGTATTTGCTATCTACAACGTGTACGACCGTAGAAATCCATTTACCGTCTATACCCGTACCAAGCAGGACGATGATGGCAATATCATAGGGGATGGCAGCGAAAAAGAAGCCAGGATGGTTTCCCTGTTCCCAATTCTTCCTTCAGTAACCTATAACATAAAATTTTAAATCAATAGCAATGAGAATCGTATCAATCCTTTTGATGGTCATGATAATGCTGGGCTGCGAACAACCCTATACCATAGAAGAGCAACAGGCGACGCCCAATATTTCAATTGATGCACTGGTCACCGACCAATACGCCCGTCACTATGTTAAGATCAGGCGCACCGTAAGTTTTTATACTGCCGGCGCCACGCCTCCGGTATCCGGTGCCCAGGTGGAAGTAAGTGATGATCAGGGCAACGTGTATGTTTACAGCGAAGAATCCCCCGGCATGTATTATTCCCAGGATCCTTTTTCCGGGATCGCAGGTCGTACATACAGCCTTTCTGTGATGATAGATGGTGTTGCCTATACCGCGGAAGAAGAGTTGCTGCCGGTTACCGCCATCGATAGTCTCAGTTATTATTTGGACCAGGACCGTCTGGAAGAACTCGAAGATGAGGAAGACCTGGACCAGGACGAAGAAGGCCGATTTTACGAGGTGGTGTTTTACGCCAAGGAACCCCAGGAAACAGAAGATTATTACCTGTTCAAATTCTATCGTGACGGTACCCTGTTCAATTACGATGGGGAGGATGTCTATTTTGCGGATGACCAGTACATACAGGAAAACATTGACGGGGTGGCGTTCAACGACTGGTACAAGCTGGGGGAAACCGCTACCATGGAAATGTACAGCATCACCCGCAACGTGTTTTTGTTTTACAACGATCTGGCCATCACCTTGAACAATGACGGGGGACTGTTCAGCCCCATACCCACCAATCCCCGCAGCAATATTACCAACGGAGCGCTGGGAGTATTCCAGGTTTCAGCGGTGGCTACTGATTCGGTGAAGGTGGAATAATAGACTTCCACCCACCCCATATGCTTTTATACCGGATATACTACCTATTGGGAGACATGCGGTCATCATTTCATCACTTTGTTGAATGGAGAAAAATCTATAATAAGAACCCCGAAGTATTAAATAATGCTTTCGCTGAATCTGGCTGGAAAGGAGTATCCCAAATAATGATCCCATCATTACTGGAGGAGTCGAAGAAGAGATACATTTGGCCACTAACTTTGGCGGAATACTGCATGGTAGGTAGAGAGTACGATGAGGCGCTAGAATATTTAGAAGCAGGATTTGATGCTGGTAACCTAAATGGGCCATTCCTTGCAATTGATCTAACCTGGAAACCATTGTATGACGACGATCGCTTTCAAGCATTAATAAGGGAAATGGAGTTACCGCCAATCCCTAAATCACAATATGCTTTAGGAAAATAGTGTTTACTGAGTGTATCCATGCTCAACTGACCGGCCGTTTTTGGCCGGTCTGAGCCTGTCAATGAATGTCGAATAACGACCAAAAGGGGCTGGTGAGGTAATGTTATTTTTTGTATTATGATCTAGCATTCCTCACAACTATCAGTTCTAATACCTGTATACCCTTTAATTATGAAAACGAAAAAAATTAAAACTGTGGTTAATTGCATTTTGATAATGATCTTTATATCTGCATGCAGGCCACCTTCACAGACCGAATTAACGGAATTGGACAAGAAGTATATAGCAGACTTCACTAATGATGTTGAAGATGGCTGGAATAGTGGAGATAGAGAGCCATATGTTGATCGATTTTCAAAAGATGCCATTTATATGCCTCCTAATATGGAGACAGTCATTGGTAAAGACGCAATTCGAGACCTTATCAATTCATTCCCCAAAATTAATCTTCATTATGAGGTAGCAGAAATTATGGGTTCAGCTGGTTATGCTTATGTTCGAGGTGCATTTGAAGTTACTGATTCTACCGACACCCTAGTGGACAAAGGAAAATTTCTTAGCATCTGGAAGAAATTTCCCGATGAAAATTGGTTATTAACTCATGACATGTTTAGCTCAGACCTGCCTTTGCCAACTGCAGAAGAGTACTAACTTAAACTATTGACAACTAGTATAAATCAGGAACAGGTAATGTTGAAAGCAAAACATCGATCAATTAAAATTGACAAAATTAGCACAACCTCAACGACTGCTTTTGGTATGAAGTAGACTTTCGCAAAGGTCCAAAATGACGCCTAAGGGGTTATATATATGCTAAAAGAAATAATAAAATTGAATCAAAATGAAACAAAACGGATCTGTCATAATTCCAACAATGCGATACAAAGACGCTCCAGCAGCGATTGAATGGTTATGTAAGGCTTTTGGATTTGAAAAACATTTAGTAGTTCCTGGAGAAAATGGAACCATTGCTCATGCACAATTGAGTTATGGTAATGCTATGATAATGTTAGGGTCCGAAAATGATAATGAGTATGGTAAATTGTCAAGGACACCTAAAGATCTTAATGGATTTAATACACAAGCCCCATACATTGTTGTTGAAGAAGTTGATCAGCATTATCAAAAGGCAATTGCCGCCGGAGCAGAAATAGTATTAGATATTAAGGATGAGGACTATGGTGGTCGAGGGTACAGTTGTCAAGATCCAGAAGGGTACCTATGGAATTTTGGTTCATACAATCCATGGGTACAGTAATGAGCTGAAATAAGGTGCCGCAACCAGTTAGATCAGACAATTTGAATGACGGCCACCTTGGTATTAATATAAGACGACCAGATATTTTGAAAGGAATCGATTACAATAAGCTATTGTGTATCGATTCTCTTACTTAGGAGAGTAACTATTAAGCCCAGTACCGGGCTTAATAAAAATGACCAGATAAAAGATTGATTGTATCCAATCTGCCTCTTTTCACCAATGTGTTTGGCGATTAAATGTGTAGCAGCTAGAGTAAGTAAAAGGGAAACTACAATAATCATTGAAACCTGGAATATCGTTACACAAGCTATTGTCTAAATATATCTAAAATTATTTGTGATAGCTAAAATCAGGTCCGGTAGCTTCCAACAAATTTTAACAACTTCATGGTAACTTTCGTACTTTGAAATTTCATACCTGTATAGAAGTCCCTTGATGAATTAAAGGCAACCCAGGCCCAACTGATCCACTCCGAAAAAATGGCCTCCCTTGGTGAACTCACGGCCGGCATTGCACACGAGATACAGAATCCATTGAATTTCGTCAATAATTTTTCGGAGGTGAGTAAAGAGTTAATAGAAGAATTGAAGCATGAAAGGACCCAGCAACCGCCGGATCGGGAGGAAGGACCCGAGGAGGAACTAATTGAAGACATCATTCAAAACCTGGAGAAAATTCACCACCACGGGCAGCGTGCCAGCAGCATTGTAAAAGGGATGCTGGAGCATTCCAGGACCGGTAATCTTGAAAAGGAGCTAACGGATATCAACAAATTGGCAGACGAGTACCTGCGCTTATCCTATCATGGTTTGAGAGCCAAAAGCAACGCATTCAACGCAGAATTCAGATTAGAGCTGGATCCGGCAATACCAGAAATTAAAGTGATCGGTCAGGATATTGGACGTGTGGTGCTGAATCTTATCAACAACGCCTTTTATGCCGTTTCAAACAAATATCAGGAAGGAGCAGCCGATTACCAGCCAGAGGTGATTTTGAAGACCAGAAAGAATGGTGATACCATTGAGATCATGGTGCAGGACAATGGAGGCGGAATCCCGAAAAATGTTTTGAATAAAATCTTTCAGCCATTCTTCACCACCAAACCAACGGGTCAGGGAACCGGGCTGGGTCTGAGTTTAAGCTACGATATTATCACTAAGGGACATGGGGGTAATTTGAATGTAGCAACCAAAGAGGGAATAGGCACGGTGTTTACTGTGCAGTTGCCAGTGGGGTAAGAGGCCAGCGACCTTCAAATCTTAATTCGGCTAGAATCCTCCCAATCAGAGGTCACACCCAGTTTTTAGTTAATCCATCGTTTTTAGGATTTGGTCAATTGTTTTATGGGTTTAGTCAATCGTACCTATAGTCCAGCAAATTCTTTTGTAGTTTGTTCGCTTCTCAATGACTAATCCTGAATATATGCCTTACTTACCACTGGAGAAACACCTGCCCGGTATTACGGGCCTGCTGGAATACCGCAAGGATACTGCAGAACCAATTCGAAAACTTACCCAAACATTATTGCGTGGTGCCTCTACGTTGACGGAAGCGGAACGCGAGATGATTGCTGCTATCGTTTCCCATAATAATGAATGTCGGTTCTGCACTACTGCCCATACCGCTACTGCTGACTTGCTACTAGGAGACCGTGAGACAATGCAAAAAATAAAACAGGACATCGAGACCGCCCCGGTGAGCGAAAAGATGAAAGCATTACTGATCATTGCCAGGCAGGTGCAGAAAGGCGGGAAAAACGTAACCGAAGCATTGGTAAACCGGGCAAAAGATGCCGGTGCAACAGATGTGGAAATCCACGATACTGTTTTGATTGCTGCCCTCTTTTGCCTTTACAACCGGTATGTAGATGGCCTGGCTACGGTAGCCCCAAATGATCCGGCCTTTTATGAAACGCTTGCGAAAAGGTTGGTCGATAATGGCTACAACCGCTTACCGGGAGGCTATGACCAGCTTAAAAACAGAATCTTTAGCTAAACCCACCAAATGA
>JAUIKU010000033.1 GCA_030430675.1 Bacteroidia bacterium
ACCTGGGGCAAAAACATTTTTCCTGACCCAAAAAGATCACCCACTACATTCATCCCGTCCATCAAAGGACCTTCTATTACCTTTATTGGTTCCCTATATTTTTCCAGGGCTTCAGCGGTATCCTGATCCACATGATCGATAATTCCTTTTATCAACGCATGCGACAACCGGTCCTCCACCGTACCACTGCGCCATTCCTGTACATCGGTAGTTCTGGTTGTCTCATTCTTAAACTGCTCTGCAAATTCCAGTAAACGCTCGGTGGCATCTTCTCGGCGGTCCAAAAGAACATCTTCCACACGTTCCAGCAGATCCTTTGGTATGTCATCGTAAACTTCCAGCATGCTGGGATTTACAATACCCATATTCATTCCATGCTGAATGGCATGATAAAGAAATGCGGAGTGCATAGCCTCCCGCACTTTGTTGTTACCCCTGAAGGAAAATGAGACATTGCTCACTCCGCCGCTGACCTGTACTCCCGGCAAATTCTGTCTGATCCATCGTGCCGCCTGGAAAAAGTCAAGGGCATTTCTACGGTGTTCCTCAATGCCAGTGGCAACAGGGAAAATATTAGGATCAAAAATAATATCCTGTGGCGGGAATTTTAGTTTGTCCACCAGTAGCCGGTAGGACCGTTCGCATATCTCGATCCTTCTTTGGTAGTTATCCGCCTGCCCCTCCTCATCAAATGCCATGACTACTACTGCAGCGCCATAGGCCTTTACTTTTGCTGCCTGGTGAAGAAAGTTTTCCTCACCCTCTTTTAAGCTGATAGAATTCACTACGCCTTTTCCCTGGAGGCATTTGAGACCCGCTTCAATAATCTCCCATTTTGATGAGTCGATCATGATAGGAATCCTGGAAATTTCAGGTTCAGAAGCAATAAGATTCAAATAGGTTACCATGGCGTTTTTTCCGTCAATCATAGCCTCATCCATGTTGACGTCAAGGATTTGTGCTCCTCCCCTTACCTGGTCTAAAGCCACGGAAAGTGCATCCTCGTATTGTTCTTCCTTTATCAGTCTTAGAAAACGCCGGGAGCCAGTTACATTGGTGCGCTCTCCAATGTTCACAAAATTGACATCTGGGGACACAATCAGTGGCTCCAAACCGCTCAGTTGAAGATACTTAGTTACCGTTGAATTCGCTGTCATACCAGTTGTGGAAGGTTACGAGGTGAATATCTTTCCACCAAATCCGATAATTTCTTAATATGTTCGGGAGTAGTTCCGCAACAACCACCAACAATATTTACCAGGCCATCCTTGATAAACTCTTCCATCTGCGCCGCCATTTCCTCCGGTGACTGATCATAACCTCCAAACTCATTTGGAAGACCGGCATTGGGATGTACACTTACGAAACATGAAGCTTTTTCCGATAGCACCTGTAAATAGGGTCTTAGCTGGGCCGCCCCCAGAGCACAATTCAAACCAATGGAGGTAATAGGTGCATGTGAAACGGAAATAATAAACGCCTCAGTGGTTTGACCGGAGAGCGTTCTACCACTGGCATCGGTAATGGTGGCAGAAACCATTAGCGGGATTTCTCCGCATTCAGGGATGCTTTGCAGGGCAAATAATGCGGCTTTGGCATTCAGCGTATCGAAAATGGTTTCCACCAGTAGCAAATCCACACCTCCTGCTATCAATGCTAAAGCCTGTTCGCGGTAAGCAGCTACCAGTTCATCAAATGATACACCGCGGAACCCGGGATTGTTTACATCGGGCGATATTGAGGCTGTTCTGTTGGTTGGACCAAGAGATCCTGCCACCAGCCTGGGTTTTGAGGGATCTATTGCAGTAAACTCCGCGGCCACTTTTTTGGCAATCTTTGCTGCAGAAATATTTATTTCTTCCACCAGATGCCCTGTTTGGTAATCTGCCTGCGAGATACTGGTCCCGTTAAAAGTATTGGTTTCAATAATATCGGCACCGGACTCCAGAAACCGCCGGTGGATTTCGGCGATAATGTCGGGTTTGGTAACAGACAACAAATCGTTGTTCCCAAACAAATCGCAGTGATGGTCTCTTAGTTGCTCTCCCCGATAATCTTGCTCGGTGAGGTTATATTGCTGTATGCTGGTGCCCATGGCGCCATCCAGCACCAAAATTCTTTCACCTAGCAGTTTTTGAAAATCTACCTTCATGGATCTTTTTTTAAAACTTATCCAGAAAGGCATGGGTAGGTACTCATCTATTCTGCTCTCTGCAGTGGGAGTTAGCACCACATCCTAATAGACATGGACAGGTTGCTAAGATATCATAGGGCCCAATCCCTCAATCTTTCTTGATAAGCTGGGCCTAAGTTAACAACAAATTTTCGAAAAGAGCCAAAATAGCGAAATAAAAGGTCGGCGGCTAGAACAAGCTCGCCTTCATTATTTCTTCTTTGGTTACCTTGTAAAACGATTCGTGGATATTGAAAGGAGGTTCGCCATTGGTATGCTTCACTACATAACTTCCGTCCTCCTGCATGGTATAGGAATTGTGATTGTCCTTGAGGCAGTACACCAGAATATTGATTGCCTCCTGCTTGAGTTTTTCATCGGCTATCAGGAACAGTGACTCCAACCTGCGGTCGAAACTTCTCACCATAATATCGGCGCTGCCCCCGTAAACTTTGGGGTCGTTATTGTTATGAAAATAGTATATACGGGAGTGCTCCAGGTAATCTCCCACAATGGAATAAACCTCGATATTTTCACTGAGTCCAATACGGCCCGGGCGCAAACAGCAAATTCCGCGAACGATCAGTTTAATGGTTACCCCTTTTTGTGAGGCATCATACAATGCATCAATTACCTCCTTGTCCTGAAGAGAGTTAATCTTTATCACTACTCCGCTGGGCAACCCTTTGCGGGCATTACTGCTTTCTATTTCCAGCAACTCGATCAGTTTCTGCCGCATTTCAGTAGGAGCGGTAATCAACCTTTTGTAGGATTTTGGACTGGAATGCCCGGTAATTACATTAAAAAACTCCGACACATCCTGGGCATACACTTCGTTAGTGCTCATAATTCCGATATCGGAATAGATCTTTGAGGTATCCTCGTTGTAGTTTCCGCTGCCCATATGCACATAGCTGGTAATTTGCTGTCCCTGCTTGCGGACAATCAGCAGCAATTTGGTATGTGTTTTGTACCTGCTTATGCCATAAATTACAAAACATCCCGCCTGTTGCAGTCTCTGGGCCTGTTTCATATTATTCTCTTCATCAAATCGCGCCTTGACCTCGAATAGTACCGAAACGTGTTTGCCGTTTTCCGCAGCTTTGTGTAGTGCATCAACTATCCGGGAGTTTTTGGCCAGCCTGTAGACAGTCAGTTTAATCAGTAATACATCGGGATCCTCGGCCGCTTTCTCAATCAGATGAATTAGGGGTTCGATACTATTATAGGGGTGATGCAGCAATACATCTTTGGTTTTTAGCACTTCGAAAATATCGCTTGCTCCTGACTCAGAAAGACTCAATGGCTTTATCTGTTCAAAGGGTGTCGGTATCTGGTCACTGAAGTTTCTATTTCCTATGATTTGCCAAAACTTGGTAAAGTCAAACAGGCTTTCTTTAGGCACCCAAAAAACATTAAACTCATCCAGGTCCCAACGGTCCTTTAACAGGTTAAGCACCCATTTGTTACTGTTGGAAGACATCTCGATTCGCACCACCCTGCCCGTTCTTCTGGTTTTGAGCTTGCGCTTCATTTCCTCCAGGAAATTAGCCTCAATATCGTCACTCTCCTCTACTGAAAAGTCACCGTTTCGGGTGAGTCTGAACAAGCAGGTGTCCTGAATGGTAACATTGCGAAACAGCCTGTCCATATAGTTTCCCACGATATTCTCAATTGGCACAAAAATTAACTGGTCTTCCTGTTCCAGTTCGAAGAACTTGGGAATATTGGGTGGTATCTGTACGAATGAAATTTTGCGGTTGAACTTTTCCTTTTTTCCCACGGCAATCATATCCCCGGGGCTTTTGGTGACGACCCCAAAAGTCAGCACATTGTTCATCAGTACCGGAAAAGTATGGTACGAATCGTAGGCCATGGGAGTGAGCATTGGGTAAATGGTCTTCTCGTAGTATTTTCTTACGATAGTTTCCTGCTCCTTGGTAAGTTCATCCACGTTCTTAATGCTGAACCCATTTTCCTCAAAATGAGGTTTTAAGTGATGGACATAATAGTCGTTTACACTTTGGAAAAATGCCTTGCTTTCCTTGAGCAGCTTTTCTCGGAACGGTACCTCTCTAAGTCCCGAATAGTCTACCCGTCTTCTACCGTAGTCCAGATAATTGTACAGAGACCCCACCCGAATCATAAAAAACTCATCCAGGTTAGAAGCGGTTATGGCCATAAACTTCAGCCGTTCAAAGATGGTTCTTTCTTCGTTCTTTGCCTGGTCCAGCACCCGGTTATTGAAATTAAGCCAACTCAAATCCCGGCTTACATAATCGCTTTTTTCAATAAACGAATTTGCTTTAAAGGAACTTCCAAAAAATTTTGATACGTTTTTATCCTGTACAAGCATAGATACGAAATCCGTTTTGCTGTTGGCTATATATCGACGTTGGCGTATTTGGCATTCTTTTCAATAAACTCCCGCCTGGGAGCAACCTCATCTCCCATCAGCATGGAAAACAGATGATCCGCCTCTGCAGCAGATTCAATAGTCACCTTTTTTAAACTTCGGGTCTCGGGATCCATGGTAGTGGTCCAAAGCTGCTCCGGATTCATCTCTCCTAAACCCTTGTAGCGCTGCAGGGTTACCGAGTCTTCTTTACCGTCCGGGGCAAGTTCCCTGGTAATACGCACTCTCTCTTCCTCCGTCCAGCAGTATCGCTCCTGTTTACCTCTTTTCAGTAAATATAGTGGTGGTAAAGCAATATACAGATACCCCCTTTCGATCAACTCATGCATATATCTGAAAAAGAAGGTCAGGATCAAGGTACGAATGTGACTGCCGTCCACATCGGCATCCGTCATAATAATAATCTTATGATACCTCAACTTTGCCGTGTTAAGGGCCTTTTCATCCTCTTCTGTCCCAAAACTTACTCCCAGAGCGGTGATCATATTTTTGATCTCTTCATTTTCGTATATCCTGTGCTCCTGGGCCTTTTCCACATTCAGTATTTTTCCTCTCAGCGGTAGTATGGCCTGAAAGTTCCGGTCCCGTCCCTGTTTGGCAGACCCCCCTGCAGAATCTCCCTCCACCAGGTAAAGTTCACAAACCGCCGGATCAGAATCAGAACAATCGGCCAGTTTCCCGGGAAGACCGGTGCCGGAGAGTACGTTTTTTCTCTGAACCATCTCACGAGCCTTTCGGGCCGCATGCCGGGCCTGAGCCGCCAGGATTACCTTGCTGACGATCTGTTTGGCCTGTTTGGGATTTTCTTCCAAATAGTATTGCAGCATCTCACTTACCGTGGTATCCACCGCACCCATGGCTTCGGAATTACCCAATTTGGTCTTGGTCTGTCCTTCGAACTGCGGCTCTGCTACCTTTACCGATATCACTGCGGTAAGTCCTTCCCTGAAATCATCGCCACTAATCTCCACTTTAACTTTATCCAATAACCCGGATCGGTCGGCATATGTTTTCAGGGTTCTGGTCAGCGCCCTGCGAAAGCCGGCAACGTGCGTTCCTCCCTCAATGGTATTGATGTTATTTACATATGAAATCACGTTTTCGGAAAAGGAAGTGTTGTAGTTAAGTGCTACCTGCACCGGAAACCCGTTCTTTTCACCCTCAATGTAAACCGGGTCCGGTATCAGGCTCTCGCGAGTAGAATCCAGATACTGGACAAACTCGATCAAACCGCCTTCCGAATAGAAAGTTTGCCCCTGGTAGTTTCCTTCCTCATCCTTTTCACGAAGATCCGTCAGATGTATCTTGATGCCGGCATTGAGAAATGACAATTCCCGCAACCTGGAGGCAATGGTGTCGTAATTGTACTCACTGACATTGAATATGGTATTATCCGGCACAAAATGCACTTTTGTTCCGGTAAAATCGGTGGTACCTGTTTCCTTTACCTGGTATTTGGGAATTCCCCGGGAGTATTCCTGTTGATAAGTTTTACCGTTTCGATTTACCGTAACCATCAGGTGTGAGGACAGGGCATTAACACAACTTACTCCCACTCCGTGCAGCCCGCCGGAAACCTTATAGGTATCTTTGTCAAACTTGCCTCCGGCATGTAATACGGTCATTACTACCTCCAGCGCAGAACGCTTTTCCTTTGGGTGGATATCAGTGGGTATGCCACGGCCATCGTCCTCTACTGATATGCTGTTATCTTCGTTTATGGTAACCTTGATTTCCGAACAATACCCGGCCAGTGCCTCATCAATACTGTTATCAACCACTTCCCATACCATGTGATGAAGTCCCTTGACCCCTACATCACCTATGTACATGGCAGGTCGCTTACGTACCGCTTCCAGACCCTCTAAAACCTGAATATTGTCCGCTGAGTAGTTCGATTTATGCTTGTTTTTGTCTTCGCTCATATTTTCATTACAAAAGTCCAAAAATACGCATTTTAAACGACTGTTTTAGGGGATTTGCGGTAAGAAAACCGGGGAAAGAAGAGGATTTATTTGCTTCTCTTTGATGAAATGGGCAGGTCATAGCTGCCATTAGCCAGCATGACCAGAGTACAGGCCTCCAGGAATTCAATTCCGTGTTGGTTTAGCAACTGGTAAAACTCAAAATTCTCACTTCCCGGATTGAAAATCACCCTTGCCGGATTCAATTCCAGGAGATATTCATACCATGGTCTTTGATTTATACGATTCAGATACATGGTAACGGTATGAATGTCGGAATACTCTGGACGTAGATTAAGGTCTACGATTGATAGGTTTCCAATTTTACCCGGGTGAATACCCACTGGCACAACTTCAAAACCACCTGCCAGCAGGCGAAGCGTTACAATGTGAGCATATCTGTCAGGCTTTGGGCTGGCTCCTATTACCATGGTTTTTGTCATAGTCTATCTATTTTCGTGATAGTTGAACAAGGCATTGGCGCATTTAATACCGTCCATGGCAGCGGACATTATACCTCCAGCATAACCCGCACCTTCACCACAGGGAAACAACCCTTCCACCTGGGGGTGCTGCAAAGATTCCGGATCTCGGGGTATTTTTACCGGTGCCGATGTTCGGCTTTCCACCGCCAATAATACAGCCTCATTGGTTAGAAAGCCTTTCATCTTTTTTCCAAACGCCAGGAAACCCTGTTTAATTCCCCTGGCTATTTGTTCAGGTAAAATATCCCGTAAAGACTGAGAACAGGTGCCGGGTTGATAGGATGACTGTGGGAGGTCCATAGACTGTGCCCCGTTAATAAAGTCCATAAGCCGCTGGGCCGGAGCAGTTTGTGTACCCCCTGCTGCCTCGCAGGCCCGTTGTTCCAATGCTCGCTGAAAATACATACCAGCCAGTGGGCCGTGTTGGTCAAACCCCGAAAAGTCCTCTGACGATACCGAAACCACTATACCGGAATTGGCAAACCTCGAATCTCTTCGTGAAGGACTCATTCCATTGACCACTACTTCACCGGGATTGGTAGCAGCAGGTACGATAAATCCGCCGGGACACATGCAAAATGAAAATACTCCTCCGGCTCCCTTGAGCTGGTGCGCCAGAGAATAGGAAGCTGCCGGCAGCAAGCCCCGCTGGCAGCCATGATATTGTATCTTATCAATCAACTGCTGACTATGCTCTACCCTGACCCCTACGGCAAAGGGTTTCTGCTCCAGTGATATCCGCTCAGCCTGCAGCATTTCATAAATATCCCTGGCACTATGCCCGGTAGCCAGGATCACAGCATTCGCTAAATGTCTGTCACCGTTCTGATCGATTACCCCTTTGATTTTCCTGGCCTCCCGTACCAGTCCGGTTATTTTGGTACTAAAATTTATTTCACCGCCACATTGCAGGATCGAATTCCGGATCTCTCTCACCACCTTCGGTAGTTTGTTGGTACCGATATGGGGGTGTGCATCAAACAGAATCTCCTGGGGAGCGCCATGTGCAACCAGGATGTCCAGAATATGGTTGACATCACCTCTTTTCTTGGCGCGGGTATAAAGTTTGCCGTCGGAATAAGTACCGGCACCCCCTTCGCCGAAACAATAGTTGGACTCCGGATTGACCTGGTGATTTTTAGTGATCGCGGCCAGATCCCTTCGCCTGGATTGTACATCTTTGCCGCGTTCCATGATAATCGGTTTGATACCAATTTCTATCAATTTCAAAGCAGCAAACAACCCGGCTGGCCCCGCTCCCACAATGATTGCAGGTCTGGCCCTGGATACATCTCCCAGCTTATCGCGGTAATCAGGGCGAGCAGGCAGAGGTTCGTCTATAAAAACATCAATCGCCAAATGCACCTTTATTGGTACCTTTCGGGCATCTACAGAACGTCGCTTAACCTGATAAGTTAAGTGCTGGGCGGAAGACAGTTTTAGTTTCCCGGTAATGGTATCGTATAGCAGGGACGAATCATATGCGGTTTGGGGAGAAAGACTAAGATTGAGCGACTTGTGCATTATCTGGCTTCCAGCATATAGCCGATATTAACCCCGAACCGGAACGGTATGCTAAGCTTATCCGTATCGAGATCATCAAATACCTGTTCAAACTCTTCCAAAGCGGGATAGTCACGGTCAAAATCACGGTAGCCAACACCGGCCCCTATAAAGGCATCGATGGTAACACCGGTACCTCCGGCGTCCTTTATGAACCGGTAGCCCACCAGTATCGAATATTCGAACTTTTTCTCCGAGGCCCCAATTACAGAGCCATTAACCACGTTTAGCGAGTCGATTATGTTGGAAAAATGGTCGACTGTGCTGAATCTAAGCTCGTGTCCGAAATAAAACATTCCCAGACGCCGGTCAGGGCTGTATAGCTTCTGTCTCAGGGCCAGCGAATAGCCACGATCATAGACATCATTGATCTTCACATTGCCATCACTGGTGAAAAACGGATCCCGGATAATGCTGTACTGTAGTTCGTACCCCAATCTTTCCTGCAGGTAGTATTCCACAGAAAAGGGAATACTACCAAATGCCATCGATACCGGGTTAAATCCCACAATAATCCCCCTGAATTCATTAACCTGGGGACGGAAATAGCGGATCTTCTTTTTCTTAAATAAATATTCCGGTTTCTCGTAGACCTGCCGGGTAGTGTCTATGGCAATCGGTTGATCTTCAATGACCCTGAATACTGGTTTGTTGTCTTCATAATAGGTCTTATAATAGCCGGCCAGACTACCGTCATTATTGTAAAGTGTCCAGATACCGGTTTTTACTCCATCTTCCAAGGTGCCCTCCATTTTCAATGCTCCATCCTTGTAGTATCCTTTATATTCTCCCTTGCCATTGACAAACCAACTTTCACCTTCCATTATCCCATCCTCATAGTAGTACAGCCATTTACCCTCGTTGATACCATTTTTGACCAATCCACTAATTTTCAGTGCCCCGTTTTCATAGTATTCTTTGTAGAAACCCTCACCATCCTTAAACAAGCCACGCCCCTTGATACTGCCATCACCATAGTATAGGTGCCAATAACCATCTTTTCTGCCCCCGCGCTCCGTTCCCTGGCTGGTAAGTACTCCTTCCTGATCGTAATAGGCCCATTCTCCCTCACTCAGACCATTTTTATAAGTACCACGAGCCGACAACACGCCATTCGAGTGGTAAAACTCCCACAATCCCTCCTTTACCCCATTAATGTAACCTCCACGGCCCTGTATCGCGCCATTTTCATAGTAATATTCCCAGGCACCTTCATTTTTGTCATTGGCCTTGGTTCCGGAAGCTTTCAGCTTTCCGGAGTTATAGAATTCTTTGTATTCTCCTTTGTTGTGTTGGTAGTATATCTGAGATTTTAGCTGTCCGCTCTCATAAAACCAATTCCATATCGAGATTCTTTGACCATTCTGGTACTCACCTCTGGTTTTTAAACTACCGTTCTCGAAGTAGTACTGCCATAAACCTTCTTTAACCCCCTGGTACAATTCTCCCTCCATACTCAAACTACCGTTTTCATAGAAGTACTGCCAATGCCCGTAGTTTTGACTGTTCCTGATTTCACCGGTCATCTTCAGATTGCCATTCTCATAATAATACTCCCAGATACCGGTGGGATCATTGTCAACATAACTTCCCTGTTCCTTTACCTGGCCGTCGACATAGAAAGATGCATAAGATCCATCCAATAACTGGGTACCTGGTTTTACAAAATATTCCTCTTTCTTTCTGGTGTGCTCGGGATCATAGTAGGTAGTAACCGGAGTTCCTTGTGAAAGTACTATTTCAGGCACCCAAATAAACAAGATTGAAAAGAATATTAATGACCTCAAAATCCAGGTTTTTCTGATTAACTTATGCTATACGCCAGCCTGATGATCACTTCGATAAAAGTCGTTAAACGGATTGAAATTTATGGTTTGACTGTGAATAGTCCTGTTTGATAATATGTAAATTTGGATAATTTGAAGTAAACAAAATAACAAAATGTCATCTAATACCTTACAGGGAGGCGGTTCTGGCTCAAAATCCACTGGCAAAGACAATTTTGAATCTCCTGATTTCTACCAGCTCGATGAGCTGCTAAATGATGAACAAAAACTGATACGAAGCTCCATGAGAGACTTCGTAAAACTGGAAATATCCCCCTATATCGAAGAGTGGAGTCAGCAGGCAGTTTTCCCGGAGTCGATTGTGCGGAAATTTGGCGAAATTGGCGCATTTGGACCCACCATCCCTGTGGTCTATGGAGGAGGCGGGCTGGATTATACCTCCTACGGATTAATTATGCAGGAAATAGAAAGAGGTGACTCAGGTATGAGGAGTACCGCATCCGTGCAGGGATCATTGGTAATGTATCCTATCTACACATTTGGCAGCGAGGCTCAAAAAGAAAAGTATCTGCCCAAACTTGCCAGCGGGGAACAATTGGGTTGTTTTGGATTGACAGAACCTGATCACGGGTCAAACCCCAGTGGTATGACCACGAATTTTAGTGATCATGGAGACTACCTGTTGTTAAACGGAGCTAAAATGTGGATCTCTAATGCTCCCAAAGCAGATATAGCAGTGGTATGGGCAAAAAATGAAACAGGTCGCATTCAGGGGGTGATCGTGGAAAGAGGAATGGAGGGGTTTACCACCCCTGAAACTCACGGAAAGTGGTCGTTGAGGGCGAGCTGCACCGGCGAACTGGTTTTTGACAATGTCAGGGTGCCTAAAGAAAACTTACTCCCGGGAAAAGATGGACTGGGAGCGCCACTGATGTGCCTGGATTCTGCGCGATACGGTATAGCATGGGGAGCCATAGGTGCTGCCATGGACTGCTATTTTTCAGCGCGGCAATATGCGTTGGAACGAATTCAGTTCGATAGACCCATCGCATCTTTTCAGCTAGTACAAAAAAAGCTGGCAGAAATGCTAACCGAGATCACTAAGTCTCAGTTACTTAACTGGCGGTTGGGGCAACTAATGGATCAGGGCAAAGCCACTACTGCCCAAATTTCCCTGGCAAAAAGGAACAACGTGGCCACAGCGCTTGACATAGCCCGGGAGGCCCGGCAAATCCATGGGGGTATGGGCATTACCGGAGATTACCCGATCATGCGACATATGATGAACCTGGAATCAGTGATAACCTACGAGGGTACTCACGACATTCACTTGCTGATATTGGGAAATGAGATCACCGGAATCCCGGCTTTTACCTAATTTCTGGAGCCCCGCAGCCTGCCCTTTATTTTCAAAATAGCCACCGGTAACAGTGGATCATCGGTAAATACCGTTACCGTTTTCTCCTGGTTGCCAAGTCGCTCATCAGTGGTAAACCTGACCGCTATCTCGGTGTCTTCCCCAGGATCGATAGTCAGGGCATTGGGTCTGACCTGTATGCAATTGCAATTGCCAAAAATCTTTTTCAAACTAAGTTTGGTACGGCCGTTGTTCCGCACCGGAAACACCACATTGATCGTATCGCCCTGTTGCCTGATACCAAAGTCGATCTCTGTTTTATCAAAAGACACTTTTGGGGATTCCGCGCTGGCACTGGCAGGCAAATCCAACAAGGTGGCGGTGACGGTAAAATCCTTCCTGGAATCGCCATCCTCATAGGTGAAAATGCCAATATCTTCGCTGAAATAGCCTAAATCCCGTTTGGCGGTAATATCATAATGGACCCACATCTTTCCGGTTTTCCCAGGTTTCAAAGTGTAAGGTTCATAGGTTACGGTAATGTGGTTAGGCCCTGCCATATCATCAGAGAAAACCAGTATCTGGGCACTTTCATTGTATACATCGAAACTCTTTGAATAAAGTGACCTCCCGGTTATGGTTCCCAGGTCCAGAAACCGGCTCTGCACCCTCAATGCCCCCATTTTTACTGGATAGGCTTCTACCATGGAAGCAGGTGCGGGTTTTACGAATCCTTTGACCACCAGTGTTAACGAGTCTGACCACCCTTCGAAATGGACGATCGCCTGCTTTTCAAAGGGCCCCGGTCGATTGTACGGATCGAACTGCACTTCTACAAACCCTTCAGAACCATTTCCAATTAACTCCTGTGACCAATTTGTTGAAGTGCATCCACAACTAGTGGAAACCTTTTCTACTGCCACAGGATCCTGAGAATTGTTTACGAATGAAAACCGGTGACTTACGGCCCCCTGATTATCAATGATGGTTCCCAGATCGGCAATTGGTTCATCAAAAGCCACTAAAGTTGTCTGCTGAGCTTGAAGTGAAACACTCAGCGTTAACAAAAGACTCAAAACAAAAAATCTGGTGTTCATGATTTCAAAGATCAGTAAAACCCGGCAAATAACGATGTTAAATTGTTCCGGATTACCTTGAATGTAATATCGGCACAGAGATTATGCTTTAACCCTTGCTCTCTGTCCGCTGGCAATGGCTTCATGAATGGCATCAATGATTAGCATATCCTTAAGTCCATCTTCTCCATTGACTATAGATTCTTCATCGTGCATCACACAACGGGCAAAATCGTCGATTTGTAGTTTTTGCTGAAACACCTGCTCATAGTCCATGGTGCCATTGGTGGATTTACCCTGCTGCCCCGTGTAAGCTGTGGCTGGGTTCAGCTCTATGAACCCTTCGGTACATGCTGCAAAAAGTCGGTCCAGCCAGCCAGCATCTCCGCTATACGAGTTGCACAGGGTGCCATCGGCGAACTCCAGCTGCCAGGTAAAAATTTCCTCTACTTCCGGATAGTGTTCTTTGCGTTTGGTGGTGGCTTGAGCGGTCACATAAACCGGTTCCGCACCCTTGGTATGACGTGCACTTTGAATGGGATAAACACCAAGGTTGTACAAAGCACCACCACCCATGGCTTTTTTGGTTTTCCATGAGCCTGCCTGAGGAGTAGAACTATAGCCCAGGGCGCACTCCATGTAATTAATCGGCCCGAATTCCTCTTCCTGACCCAACCTTTTAGCTTCTATAAAATAGGGGTCGTAATGCATGCGATACCCAATAGCCAATTTGCGATTGGCTTTTTCGGCGGCTGCAATCATCTGCCGGCTCTCCTCGGCATTCATGGCCATGGGTTTTTCACAAATTACGTGTTTACCGGCTTCAAGGGCACGTATGGAGTATTCAGCGTGCATGCTGTTGGGCAGTACCACATAAATAATATCAATATCCGGGTTATTTACTATATCGTCGTAGCTGTGGTAATCGTAGATGTTCTGTTGCTTAAGATTATACTCCTGAGCCCATTTTACTGCCTTCTCAGGGGTGCCGGTAACCACTCCGGACAAATAACAATTTGATGTTTCCTTCAATGCAGGTCCCAGCATACGGGTACTGTAATTGCCCAAGCCCACCAATGCTACTCCTAATTTGTTCTGATCAGGATTTAAGCAGGAAGCAATAGATGGCATGGTCACCAGAGCGCCACCAACCAGCCCGGCTTGCTTTAGAAATTGACGTCTTGATGAATAGATGTGATACATTATGTGATAAGTTTAAGATGCCGTACAATATAATCAATATATCGGCAAGCTGTACTGATCCATCTTTCACATCCAATCACCAGTTGGTCTTGTTTAGCCGTATCTGTGAACCATTGGTTCTGCGGGAGGAGTTTTGGCCAATAGATACTATATTGTATTCCTGTTAACACTCAATTTTAACGGACCCGATAGAACACAGCTAATTTTTCAAAACCAATTACAATCAAACCTCCTAAGCATGAAATATGTGCTCATTACTATTCTCATACTGTCATCCGTGATCGCGGTTCCAGGGCAGATCGAAAATCTCTCTGAAGATATACAGATAAGGTCCGATGGCCATGAGACCCAGATAAACACCGGTAAAAACGGAGAGTTGCTGGTAAACATATCTGCCCGGGATATCGGTAAAATTAAAGCCAACGGTGTGGTCCGTTACCGAGATCTTGGTGCCAAGGGTGATGGCAAAAGCGATGATATGAATGCTATTGCCGCTGCTCATGCATTTGCCAATCAAGAAAATCTCCCGGTACAAGCCGACCAGGGAGCCACTTATTACATTGGCGGAAAGGAGCGCACCGCGATCATCCGGACCGATACCGATTTCGGAACGGCAGCTTTCATCATAGACGATACCGAAGTTCAAAACCGGAACGCCTCCATTTTCATGGTCAGTTCAGGTTTACAACCTTTCCCGCTGGAGGGTGTAGTCACTCTCAAAAGAGATCAGCGAAAAATCAATGTATCACTTCCAGGTTCCTGTCTGATCACTGTCACCAATTCTCATATAAAACGCTATATCCGCTTTGGGCTAAACCAAAACAACGGGTCACCCCAGACAGATATTTTTGTGGTTGACGCAAATGGCAATGTGGATATGGATGCTCCAATCATCTGGGACTTCGATCAGATCACAGAAATTACCGCTCTGCCAATTGATGATAAAGTACTGAAGATCACCGGGGGACGATTCACCACCATCGCCAATCAGGCAGAATCGAAATATACCTATTACAGCAGGAATATTGCTATCAGGCGTTCCAACGTGCTGGTGGACGGGTTGGAACATCGAGTAACCGGAGAAGGTGACCACGGTGCGCCTTACGGTGGCTTCATCAATATCCGTGACTGTGCTTATGTAACTGTTAAGAACTCCATACTTACCGGGCATAAAACCTACCGTACCATTGGCTCAGCTGGAAAACCCGTCTCGATGGGCAGCTATGACCTCTCTGTCAATCGCGCCCTGAATGTATCATTTCTTAACTGCAGTCAGACAAACAATATAAACGACAGGACCTACTGGGGAATCCTGGGTTCCAACTACTGCAAAAACCTGCTCTATGACAATTGTAACTTTTCACGGTTCGACGCCCACATGGGTGTTGCCAATGCCACCATCCGCAATTCTACTCTGGGACATATGGGTATCAATGCCATAGGCACCGGTGTATTAACAGTTGAGAATACCACCATCTATGGCAGAACGCTGGTAAAC
The DNA here is from genome assembly GCA_030430675.1 of Bacteroidia bacterium. Taxonomy (GTDB): domain Bacteria; phylum Bacteroidota; class Bacteroidia; order Cytophagales; family Cyclobacteriaceae; genus SZUA-3. The sequence goes on from JAUIKU010000033.1 coordinate 15,523, forward strand.
CTGCGAAGTGACTACGGCAGTACCTGGCAGGGAGAATTCATTATCCGCAATTGCGTATTCGTACCCTCCGGAGGCAGACCTGTCAGTGCCAGTCTCATCGGCGGTTCCAATTCAGGGCTACACGATTTTGGTTATACCTGCTATATGCCAGAAAAGATAACTATCGAAAACCTTCACATCGATGACTCCAGTCATCCTGATGATTATCAGGGTCCTGCCATTTTTGCAAACTTCAATCCAAAACTGACCGATGATTCCTTTCAGCAACAATTCCCCTATGTAATAACCGGGAAAGTCGTATTAACAAATGTAACCACTGCCAGTGGCAAGGACCTAAGGGTCAGTGATAACATGTTTATGTTCAGGGATGTGGATATTGATGCAAACTGACAATTTTGGATGACCACTGCTTCGTATTATTTTAGAGAATTGAAATAAACCCACTAGTCATGAAAAAAATGATAATCCCCGTTTTGTTGTATGTTTTGATTGGGGCCTGCAACAATAACAAACCACAGAATAATCCCCAGGAAAATGTGATAGAAATTGATGAAGAGTGGATGGTAATTTTTGATGGGGGTTCAACCGATGCCCTGAGAGGATACGGTATAGATGATTTTCCCCAGGGCGTGTGGTACGTGGAAGAGGGCATACTTATCGCCAATCCGGATACCGCCAACCGGGACCTTATTACCAAAGCCCGTTTTGAAGACTTTGAACTGGAGTACGAATGGGCAGTGGATACCGGCTCCAATTCAGGCGTGTTTTTTCATATGCAGGAAAATTTGTCGATGGAAGCAAATAATGGCAACAGCCCCAACTGGCTGGATAACTTTGAGATTCAAGTCCTGGATGACCTTTATTTTCACGACACCGTCGCACACCGTTCTGCCGGGGCTCTCTACGATCTTATAGCCCCCACCAATAAGCAACTGAAACCCATTGGTGAATTTAACCAGGCCCGGCTGATCCATCAGGAAGGTCATGTCGAACATTGGTTGAATGGCAATAAAGTTTTGGAATTCGAGATCGGCAGTCCTGAAATGACCAGCCTGTTGGCTTCCAGTAAGTTTAGTGAGAATCCCGGATATCATTCGAGTGAAGAGGGACACATCATGTTTCAACATCATGGGCAAAAGGTTTATTACCGGAACATCAGGGTAAGGGAACTATAAACCTCAATCAGCTTTCTAAATCACACCACAAGACCGGTATTTCCCAGTGTCAGGGGAAAATTGTTTCTTTGTGGCAAAAACCAAACAGAATCTATGGCGAGAATACTCACCGGGATCCAAAGCACTGGCAGACCACATCTGGGTAATTTATTGGGAGCCATCATTCCCGCTATTTCACTTTCCAATAAAGAAGAAAATGAATCATTGTTCTTTATTGCAGACTTGCACTCCTTAACCCAGATAAAAGATCCTGCACTGCGCATAGAGAATACCAATGCCACTGCCGCCGCCTGGATTGCCTGTGGTATGGATACCGAAAAAAACCTGTTGTATCGTCAATCAAGAGTGCCACAGGTTTGTGAGCTTACCTGGTACCTCAATTGCTTTACGCCCTACCCTATGCTGGCCAATGCACATAGTTTTAAGGACAAGAGCGACCGGTTGTCCGACGTTAACGCAGGTCTGTTTACCTATCCCGTTTTAATGACAGCAGACATTATTTTGTATGATGCGGACGTGGTACCTGTGGGAAAAGATCAAAAGCAGCACCTGGAAATGGCCAGAGATATTGCCGGAAGCTTTAACAATCAATTTGGTGAAACCTTTATTCTGCCGGAAGCACGGATCGATGAAACGGTGATGACCATCCCGGGTATCGATGGCCAGAAAATGAGTAAATCGTATAACAACACCCTGGACATCTTTATGGATGACAAACCTCTGAGAAAAGTGGTTATGTCAATAGTTACCGACAGTACGCCACTGGAAGAACCTAAGGATCCGGATACCTGTAATGTTTTCGCCCTTTACAAACTGTTGGCTTCACCTGAACAGACCGAACAGATGCGCCAGAATTATTTGGGTGGCAACTACGGTTACGGGCATGCCAAGCAGGCACTCTTCGAACAAATCCTGCAAAGGTTCCAAAAGGAAAGGGTGTTATTCAAAGAGCTGATCAACAACCCTGATGAAATCAATAAGCGCCTGGAAACGGGAGAAGAAAAAGCTGCTGGTATCGCGCAACAAGTGCTGGACAGGGTACGCAAAAGACTGGGCTACCGGTAATTATTCCGGCCATACCAGGAATCTCTTCTTTCTGTTAACCTGTACGATAAGGCGTGGCGGATTAGGTAATAATACCATTCTGCTTAGGTGATCCGGGTATTCGTCCAGTATCACCGGCACCCCCTCTTTAAGGTCGACATCAAAGGTTTCGTGTCCATCTTCACCCTGCACGGGAACATAGGAGTTGGCCAGATAAGCAATGGGCAGCAGAACATCGGTATCCGGACAGATTTTGTCATGTACCTGTTGAATAACCTGCTCCATTTCTTGTCCGTGCTGTTCGATCAGCTCGTCTTCCAGGTCGTGTAGTTCCTCTTCAATTTCATCATAACGCGGATCCTGGTAACCGATCTGTTGGAGTTCATTTTTTTTCTTTATGATTGCGATTAACGACTGGTCTAGGGCTTCTAAATTCATGCGCACTGTCAGATGTTTATTCCGGGTGAAACAAAATTTGATTTACTTTGCAAGTAACTAGAATTTAGCATAAACAACAATAACCATGGATCAAGATTTCTTACCATTAAAGGGCACTGATCACATTGAGTTTTATGTAGGCAATGCCAAGCAATCCGCGCATTTTTATCAGCACGCATTTGGGTTTCAAATGATGGCCTATAGTGGTCCGGAGACCGGTACAAAGTCAAAAGCGTCCTATGTGCTTCAGCAGGGCAAGATATGCCTGGTTCTTACCTCCTCCCTTTTCCCGGACACCGAAATTAGTCGGCATGTAATGGCACATGGCGACGGTGTAAAAGTGCTGGCGTTATGGGTGGATGATGCAGAACGCAGTTATATGACAACTGTTGACAGAGGAGCAGTTTCGGTGATGGCACCACAGACTTACCAGGATGAATTCGGGGAAGTAGTAATAAGTGCCATTCACACCTATGGCGACACCATACATAAATTCGTGGAAAGATCCGGATACTCAGGACCGTTCCTTCCCGGCTACCAGTCGAGAGAGGATAGCTTTACGGTAGTGCCGGTGGGCCTGAAGTATGTAGATCATTGCGTGGGTAACGTTATTCTTGGCGAAATGGACCAGTGGGTGGCGTTCTACGAAAAGGTTATGGGTTTCAACCTGTTGGTTACATTCGACGACCAGGACATCAGCACCGAGTATTCCGCTTTGATGTCCAAGGTGGTATCAAACGGCAACGGTTACATTAAATTTCCAATCAATGAACCTGCCGAAGGCAAAAAGAAATCGCAGATAGAAGAGTATATTGAATTCTACCAGGGACCCGGAGTACAGCATATTGCCCTGGCCACCGATGACATCCTGTTTACGGTGGCTGAGTTGAGGAACCGCGGCGTCGAATTTTTGCGAGTCCCTGAGGTCTATTATGAGGATCTTACAGACCGGGTGGGTGCTATAGATGAAGCCATCGAATCTCTGAAGCAATTGAACATTTTGGTGGATCGGGATGAGGAGGGGTATCTTCTGCAGATTTTTACCAAACCGGTACAGGACAGACCCACAGTATTTTATGAAATAATTCAGCGTAAGGGTGCGAAATCCTTTGGAAAAGGAAACTTTAAAGCTTTATTTGAAGCCATAGAGAGAGAACAGGCGCTTAGAGGAAATCTTTAATTACAAACCAAAATTCAAGTATGGTTGACCAAGCAGTAAAACAAAAAGTTGATCAATGGCTTAACAGCAGTATTGATGAAGAAAGTAAACAACAGATCCGGGACCTTCAGAAAGATCCCAAAACTCTGGTAGATGCATTCTATAAAGATCTGGAGTTCGGCACCGGGGGCTTGAGGGGCATCATAGGCATTGGATCTAACCGGATCAACAAATACACCATAGGCAAGGCCACCCAGGGATTGGCCAACTATCTCAATCAATCATTTCCCGGTAAGGAAATCAAAGTGGCTATTGCCCATGACAGCCGTAATAAGAGTGATTATTTTGCCCGTATTACCGCCCAGGTTTTGGCCGCCAATAACCTTGAGGTTTACCTGTTTGAATCATTGAGACCTACCCCTGAATTGAGTTTTGCTATTCGGGAGCTGGGGTGCCAGGCCGGAGTAGTGATCACAGCTTCTCACAATCCCAAAGAGTATAACGGCTACAAGGCATACTGGCAGGATGGCGCCCAATTGGTGCCACCTCATGATAAAAATGTAATGGCCCAGGTAAATGCCATCGAAAATTTTGACCAGATTAAATTTGATGGTGACACCAGCCTGATCCATACCATTGGAGCAGAAGTTGATGAGAAGTATCTTTCTATGCTCGAAAAACTGGTGGTGAATCCCAAAGTGATCCAGCATCAGAACGATCTCAAGATTGTTTATAGTTCGATCCACGGTACAGGCATAACCATGGTGCCGGAGATACTGCGAAGAATTGGTTTCCGCAATGTATCCATAGTGGAAGAACAGGCAGAACCCAATGGAGATTTCCCCACGGTAGTTTATCCCAACCCGGAAGAACAGGAAGCAATGAGCCTGGCACTGGCCAAGGCTAAGGAGATCGATGCAGACCTCATCATGGCCACAGACCCGGATACCGATCGGGTAGGTATTGGAGTAAAGAATAATCTTGGTGAATTTCAACTTCTCAATGGCAACCAAACCGGGGTACTACTAATTCACTATTTGCTTGACCAATGGAAAGCCAGTGGCAAATTAAGCAACCGCAACTACATTGTAAAGACCATAGTTACTACCGACCTGATCGATGAAATAGCCAGTCAATATGAGATTGACTGTTTCAACACGCTGACCGGATTCAAATGGATTGCCGACATTATTGGCAAACTGGAAGGTGAAAGAGAGTTTATCGTGGGAGGTGAGGAGAGTTATGGCTATATGGTGGGAGAAAGCGTAAGAGATAAGGATGCGGTGGCTTCCTGTGCAATACTGGCAGAGTTGGTGGCTTTCTGTAAACAGAACAATCAAACACTTTTTGACCGGTTAATCTCAATCTACCAACAATACGGCTATTACCGGGAGTCGCTGATATCAATCACCAAACCCGGTAAATCAGGAGCGGATGAAATACAGGAAATCATGCACAACCTCCGCCAGGATCCCCCGAAGTCCTTTGCCGGATCAGTGATATCGGTAATTAAAGACTATCAGAGTAGCCAATCCAGGGATGAAAGTACTGGCACAACCGAGTCCATCGATCTGCCAAAATCGAACGTCTTACAGTTTTTGACTGCTGATGGAAGTAAGATCTCTGCCCGGCCCTCGGGTACCGAACCAAAGATCAAATTTTACATCAGTGTACGGGGTGAACTTCCGGAAACCTCTGACTATGAGGTGGTGGGATCGCAACTGGAAAACAAGATAAATCAGATTAAACAGGACCTTACAGACCTCACCAGTACAACACCGTGAAATAGGTGTTAAAACACCAGTTTAAGGCACATTTGGTGGAGATTCTGGTATTTTCTTACATGCTTCTCCGATACTGGAATTAGACGGGGTAAATAGCTGTTTTATTGGTAACTTCAAGATTCTCAACAGCTATTTTTTGATGATTATCCGCAAACCATCAAACGCTTCCCATTTATCTGAAATTCAGCGACTTCGTAGGCAGAATCGCCGATTATTCCTGCTGAATAAGCAGTTGAAATCGGAAAACAGCCTGCTGAATCAACTGGCAGGATCCACCCGTATTGGGATGTTTGTCAAAAATGACCAGCAAGTATTTACCTATGTCAATCAGGCCTTCTGCCAGCACCTGAAAATCCCCAGGAGATCGGTATTGAATAAAGAGCCACAAAGAATTCCTGATTCCGTTAAAAGGTATACCCGGGATGATAAAAGAGTGTATAAAACCCGCAATGTGATTTTTAATTTGATTGAGGATAAAGAACGTGATACCTGGATTGAAACGGTAAAATTTCCATGGATTGATCCGCACGATCAGATAAAGGGAATATACGGTTTCACCTACGATATTTCTGAACAGGTACGGATCGAAGAGGGTCTGAGGGAAACGCGCATGGATTTGAAAAAAGCCAACCTGGTGAACGACGCGCTGAGACAGTTTTCTTATGCCGCATCACACGATCTCCAGGAACCGCTTCGGTCTGTTCAGGGATTTCTCAATATCATTAGACTGGAATACGGCGCGCCACTGGGAGAAGAAGCAAATGTTTACTTTGATAAAGCCGACCAAAGCTTGAAGCGAATGCAGCAGCTCATCAAGGACATCCTCGACTATGCCGTGATTAATGGTGCCAACTACAAACTGGAACCGGTTGATGTAAATTCGGTAATAGATGAAGTGCTGAGAAACCTTTATCGGTCCATAGCAGAGCACCAGGCCAACATCGAGGTAGAGGAACTACCTAAAGTCAAAGGAAACGCCAGTCTGCTGCACCATTATTTCCAAAACATGCTGTCCAATTCTCTTAAATACCGATCCCCTGATCGACAACCAGAGGTCCGGATTTTCTCTCATACTCATGTCGAAAAGATCATTATCGGAATTCAAGACAACGGTATTGGAATAGATCCGGTTCATTTTAATGAAATATTTAAACCGTTTAAGCGATTGCATCGTCAGGCCGAATACAAAGGGTCCGGAATAGGTCTGGCTACCAGCAAGAAAATAGTACAAATTCATGGCGGCAAGCTATGGGTAGAATCCACATCGGGATCGGGAGCTACCTTCTACATGGAAATCCCTAAAAAATAAACCTTTTAGTAATTCGGTCAGAGGCGCTAATTTCATAGATTTGAGCCATCACCATGGTTATCAGACAAGACGTATCGCTGCGAAATTATAATACCTTCGGTATTGAGGTTAAGGCCAGTAATATGGCACTGGTGGACCAGGAATCTGACTTAAGTGCAATTCTACAAAATGAAGCAGTTGACTACAGGTCAATTTTGGTACTGGGTGGAGGCAGCAATATTTTATTTTCAGGAGATTACCAGGGGATGGTGTTAAAAAACAACATCCTTGGACGCGAACTGTTAAAAGAAGACAGTGAATATGTATGGATACGACTTGGTGCCGGTGAAAACTGGCACCGGGTAGTGCTGTGGGCCATTGAGCAAGGCTGGGGAGGTATTGAGAACCTGAGCCTGATACCAGGTACTATGGGGGCTGCCCCCATGCAAAATATCGGTGCCTATGGAGTGGAAATATGCTCAGTATTTGAAAGTCTGGAAGCTGTTGAACTGGCAACCGGCAAACTCCATAAATTCACGGCGGCAGCCTGCGATTTCGGGTATCGGTACAGCGCGTTTAAAGGGCCTTTCAAAGGTCAGTTTATGATAACCCGGGTGATACTGCGATTGCGCAAACAACCAATCGTTAATATTTCATATGGGGCAGTGGCCCAGACCCTGGAACAAATGGGAGTAAAACAACCTACCATTCGGGATATTAGTAAAGCCATAATTCGAATAAGAGAGCAAAAACTTCCGGATCCGGAAAAAATTGGAAATGCCGGCAGCTTTTTTAAGAACCCCACTATTGATAGAGAATTTTATCAAACCCTTAAAACCGAATATACAAATATTCCAAGCTATCCTATCAATGACAACCTGGTTAAGATTCCGGCTGCCTGGTTGATCGAGCAGTGTCAATGGAAGGGCTTTAGAAAGGGCCCTATTGGTGTCCATAAAAACCAGGCCCTGGTGCTGGTTAATCATGGGGGAGCTCAGGGACCGGACCTGGTACAACTGTCTCAAGAAATACAGGCGTCGGTAACCTCAAGGTTTGGCATTGACCTGGTACCGGAAGTGAATATTGTTTAGTAGCAAGAGCATGCAGCGTGGAGCATAGAGGTGCTTTTCAGCGAGTACTCCTTGCGGAATACTGTATACTCTTGCTGCTAAATCATATGGGTCACATTTTCCAGATTACCGTGATATTGCTGGGTTTCCACTCCGAACCGGTTTAAAAATTCCAGTCCCTCATCTTTCTCCAGTCCTTTAAAGTCACCATAGGATTTGAGGTAAATCACCTTTAAAATACCCATGGCGAAAATAATGCGGGCACAACTCAGACACGGTGAAAGAGTTACATAAAGGGTAGAGCCTTCCACACTGGATTTGTTTTTGACGGCATACAGGATAGCATTCTGTTCTGCATGCAGCGCCAGGCTGCAACTACCCTTTGAACTGCGGGGGCAGCCGGTTTCCGGCCACTCTTCATCACAATTGTGGGTACCTGCCGGGGGACCGTTGTATCCTATGGAAATAATCCGGGTATCTTTGGTCAGCACTGCCCCTACGTGCCTTTTAATACAATGAGATCTTTTGGCGAGATTTACCGCCAGTTCCATATAAATATCATCAAATGCTGGTCGCTGGGTCACAAAATTCACATTTTATTTCCTGTAAAATCAGTTTGGTAAAATTATTGTATATTGATTAATATCGCCAAACTCAGTTAAAATTACCGCAATGACTAAAATAAACAAGCTGTTAGTTGTTTTCTCTTTGATCACTTGTTTGAGTTTACCTGATATCAAGGCACAGGAGGCGCTAAAACCACGCCCGAGTCCATTGGAAATGGTAACTATGAAATATGAAGACACCTATATCAAGATAACTTACGGCAGGCCCCATAAAAGGGGACGCAATATATTTGGCGACCTGCTGCCTTACGGTGAAGTGTGGAGAACCGGAGCCAATGAAGCTACCGAAATTACCCTCACCGGTTCCGTGAAACTGGGAGGACATACCATTAAACCGGGTACTTACACCATTTTCACCATACCCAATAAAGAAACCTGGACTATTATCCTCAACAGCGAATTGGGGCAGTGGGGAGCTTATAACTATAACTCAAAACTGGACGTGGTGCGATTCGAAGCGCCGGTTACCACTACCAGTGAAGTATATGAGCCATTTACCATTGAATTTGAACAACTGGCTCAAAGTGCGGAGTTGGTGATGATGTGGGACCGAACCAGAGTCACTATTCCAATTGAATTTTTATAAGGGGTAAAGGATTGAGGGTTTGAAGCTCTTTCCGGAACCATCCTTAATTTTTCACCGTTAATTTTTAATTTTGACTGCATGATTGCAGTCAACAACCTTTCCTACTTTATTGGTGACAGGGTCCTATTCGATAACGCCTCACTCCATATTAAAGCCCGAGACAAGATTGGTCTTATCGGTCTGAATGGAACCGGAAAATCCACCCTGCTACGTTTACTCAATGGCGATTATCAACCAAATGCCGGTACTGTAAGTAAGAGCAAGGATTGCAGCATAGGCTATCTGGACCAGGATCTGTTGTCGTACAATACCAGTGACTCAATCCTGACTGTAGCCATGCAAGCCTTCAAAGAGGCCTGTACCTTACAACGTCAAATCGAAGAAACGTTATCACAACTTGAAACCAACTACCAGGACAGCACCGTTTTAAAGCTGACAAAGCTTCAGGAAGCGTTCGATCGTCTGGAGGGGTATACCATACAGGCAAAAGCGGAGGAGGTTTTGGAGGGAATTGGATTTCAAACCAGTGACCTACATACTCCGTTGAGCAATTTTTCCGGAGGCTGGCGTATGCGTGTGATATTGGCCAGACTCCTGCTGGAGAAACCCGATCTGTTGTTGCTGGACGAGCCTACCAACCACCTGGATCTTCCATCCATAAAATGGGTGGAACAATATCTTCAAAATTACGAAGGGGCTGTGGTAGTGGTTTCTCATGACCGGCAATTCCTCGATCAGGTAGCCGAAATAGTGGTAGAGGTAAGCCAGCAAAAACTTGTTACCTATAGTGGTAACTACGATTTTTATTTGGAGGAAAAAGCCCTGCGATCTGAGATTCAGAATAATGCCTATATCAACCAGCAACAGAAGATCAAGCAAAGCGAGCAGTTCATAAACAGGTTCAGGGCCAAAGCCAGTAAGGCACGCCAGGTTCAATCCCGAATAAAATCTTTGGACCGAATGGAACGTATAGAGGAGGTCTCTGATACCGTAGCTCCGGTAAAATTTAACTTTACCTTCAGTCAAAAATCCGGCCGCACTGTTTGCGAACTGAAGAACGTCACCAAATCATATGGAGATAATCTAATTTTGAAAAACACCTCGGCGGTGATAGAGCGCCATGACAAAATTGCCCTGATTGGAGCCAATGGCAAAGGAAAGTCTACTTTGTTACGGATTATTGCCGGTAATGAAGATATCTCAGGGAAGTCAAATCTCGGATATAACGTAATTTCTTCTTTCTATGCCCAACATCAGCTTGAAGCGCTTGATTTGGAGTTAGAGATCCTGGAGGAGCTGAAGCAATTTGGAAGTGGCAAATCCGAATTGGAATTGCGCAACCTGCTGGGCTGCTTTTTATTCACGGAGGATGATGTATTCAAGAAGATCAAGGTGCTTTCAGGGGGTGAAAAATCAAGAGTGGCCTTAGCCAAAACCCTCATTTCCGAGTCTAATTTTTTGTTGCTGGATGAACCCACCAATCACCTGGATATCCACTCAGTACAGATCCTGATTCAGGCGCTGAACCAGTTCAAAGGAACATTTATTATAGTAAGCCACGATCGTCATTTCATTAGTCAGGTGGCCAATAAAATTTGGTATATTGAGGATCACCAATTAAAATCATATCCCGGCACCTATCAGGAATACGAGTACTGGCAATCCAAAAAACCCTCATCACCTGCTGTTTCCAGCACCTCGCCACCTGCTAAACAGGCCAAACCAAAAAAATCGGAAAGTAAGCCAAAATCCAATACCAATAAGTTAAAAAAGTTAGCCCATCAACTTAGCGAAATCGAAGAAAAGATAGAATACAGGGAATCACAAAAACTATTGCTTGAGCAAAAGCTCTCAGATCCGTCGGTATACAGTAACCCAGAAGCATTGCAAGAGTCCTCTGAAGCCTTTCAAAAAAATGATGACGAACTATCCAGGCTCAATGACCAATGGGAAAAAATAGCGGGGAAACTGGATGCAATGGGATAAAAGAATTTGCCACCACTGGTATGTGATGGCAAATTCGCAGGCACTAAACGATGGCTACCAATAATCCATACACTCACTTAAAAACTAATACCGGTACTTATCCCAATTCTTTGCAATACCCTGTCTTCCACATTAGTAACCATTTGGCCATTGCCAAAATCTATGGGCTGGTAACGGGTCGTGGCCTCCTGCCTCACATAACTTAGCTGCAAATGGTAACTATGGCCGGCAAAATGCCATTTGACACCCACGGATGGCTGGATATAAAAGCCTCCTTCCTGAGCATCGATCTGTTCCAGATCCCTTCTGTCCTCTCCCCAACTCCAGCCGGTCCTCAGTTGATAGAACGGGGTGATCCTGCCCTTTAAAAGGTCTCCCTGTACTTCGACGAACAGGGGTATATGTCTTTGCTCAGGGTAATAATCCACTCCCATCCCTAAACCCAGGCCCCACAACTGATTAAATTTATAGCCGCTAACGAATGATGCCGAAAAAGTACCTTTATTCTCTGAAAACTGATAGCTCTTACCCACCAGCACACCTGCAGCTACCTGATAGTAAACTCCCAGCAATCGGTCCTGATATAAACCCGGATTGAGCCTTCCCTTTTTAAGTGACCTTATCTGCGAGACCGGTAGTATAACTGAGTCTTCTGAAGTTAAAAACAGTTTTAGTTGCTCTCCCTCAATTTCACTAAGGCCCCATAGAATGCTGCCGTTAGTAAGCTGAACCCTGTCCACATACTTATCGGTTTGAGCAATGAGATTAGTTACACTCAAAATGCCTATGGTACCCAATGCCAAACAACATTTGATAATCTTATTCATGGCCGGTTCAATTACTATGGGTGTTTATCACGCTTAACAACTTAAGATCACTGGGGTTGGCATAGTCAAATTGGTATATACCATCATCTCCCACCAGAATAAGATGACTGTCAATGGCAATCACGTCGTATGCCGGGATCTTGGGCAAATGAACCAGTAAGTTTTGATCTATTTGTTGCTGGTCAGATACGTCAAACACTTTCAAACCATATTTTCCTTCACACAGGAACAAAAGATTGTTATCCACCGCTAATCCATGGGGATTTTGCATGGGATAACTCTTCACCAGCCAGGGATTTTCCAATACGCCAATATTGACTACGTCGAGCTGGTCTTCTATACCAAAACACCGGTTGCCGCTTCGCAACGTGATATATGCGGTATTTTTGTCCACCACCACCGGGTCACAGGCCAGCGCATGTTCGAAACTGCTTACAAAAGTGGGATTTAAAGGATCTGAGTTATCAAATATCTGCATCCCGGTATTTGATCCG